>CALVMA010000058.1 GCA_944341655.1 uncultured Clostridia bacterium
CGTTTTGCCCGTCTTTGCGCAGGTATGCTTCCGCAACCGCCTCGGGAACGCGAAACGCATGAAAACAAATTGCCTCATATTTTTTTTCGGCGCGCCGTTCCCGAAACGCTTTACGCAATTCCTCTTCCGCCGCGGAAGTTCTCGCAAATACGATCACTCCGCACGTATTTCGATCGAGGCGGTGCACAAACTTCGCGTCAAACTTTTCTTGCAAATAAAAAAACAACGCTTCCGAATTGACTCCTGAAAATTTGTCCGCGACAAAGATGTTTTCGTCGCGGTAAATTTCTCTGTAAAATGCCCGCGTCTCCTCTTTGCGAGTGGTGAAGTACACCACTTCGTCCCCCTCACGAAGCATGATGTTTTCGCCGACGCGCTCCCCGTTCACCCGTATATCGCGCGCACGCAATAAGCGGGCAAAGGCAAAAGAGCCCTGCGCGTATGTTTCATCGGTGAAATCTCTGAGTTTTTGCGCTTTTTGCGCGATGAATTTCCGCATATATACGAATCCGCCTGAAAATTATGTATACGGCGCTTACGCAAAGCAACGCGCTTGCAATAAGCGCGGCGGCCGCCGCCCCGCACGCCAGCATGCCGTATATGATGTAGGAGAACACAAACGCCGTGCCCGTCTGCCCCGCAGCGATCAAAAGCGCTTTTTTCCAACCCACTTCCCGCGCCGCCGCCGTGATGGCAGAAATGCACGGGGAACAGGTCATAATAAAAAAGACAAAAGCCACGGCGCTCGACGGCGACAAGACGGCCGTAAGATCGGAACCGTAAAACAAGGACAGCATTCCCGCCACGCTTTCTTTGGCCACAAGACCGGATACCGCCGCCAACGCGACCTGCCATTGGGTGATGCCCATCGGATAAAACAAGTAACGCAATCCCTTGCAGATGCACGCAAGCAAACTTGATCCCGCGCCTCTGCCCACATATTGCAAGGTGGGAGAAAAAGAAAGCAAAAACCACATCACAGCCAAAAACGCAGCCACGACCGTTACGATTTTTATTATAAACTGTTTGAGTGAAAATAGCAACGATTTTAATGCCGCAAGCGCATCCGGCCTTTGGAGATGCGCGATCTCCAACACGAACGTTTCTCCGCCTTTCCCCCGAAGCAAAAGCGCCGCCGCAAACGATAAAAGGATCCCCGTAAAATATATGGCGGCAACCGCAAGAAAAGGCTGCGAGAAAAAACAGGACGCCACCGTGAGGTAGACCGGCATTTTGGCACTGCAAGAAATGTATGCCAAAATACAGATAACGCGCGTTTGCAGCCGCTTGTTTTCCAGGCCGCGCGTAGTTAAAATCGCCGCCGCCGTGCATCCGAACCCCATCAAGACCGAAAACGCCGCCCTGCCTGTCAGCCCGACCCGACCGAAAAGGCCGTCCGTCATGAACGCCAACGCGGAAAAATAGCCGCTCTCTTCCATGAGAAACAATGCAAGATAAAGAATGGCAAGCTGCGGCAAAAAGGACAGAAGCATGCCGATCCCCGAAAATGCAGAGCGGATAAAATCTGCCGCCGCCGCTGCCCCCGCATTTTCCGCCAATGCGGAAAGCGCGCCGCCGATCTTGTCCGACAGCAGCCGTTCCAGCACGTTTTTTAAAAATGTACCGGGCATGCAAGGGCCGAACGCCAGAAAAAATACCGCCAAAAGCACGGCGAAAAAAAACGGAAAAGCAAAGTACGGGTTGTATATCCACCTCTCCGCCCTGCTTTCCCGCCGTTCACCGCCGTCATAAATTCCCGCAAGCACTTCCTCCGCCGAAAAAAAACATGCGTTTTTTTTCGGCGGAGCTTTACACTCTTTCATTAAAAAAACTTTCAGACGCGCGACGTCGGATCGGCTGTGTGCATTGACGCAAAGGACAGGGATGCCCAATCTTTCAGAAAGCACGTCATCCTTTAAAAAACCGTTCCGCTTTTTCAAAAGATCGCACATTGTCACAACCAAAACCGTCCGCACCTGTCTGACAAGCATATCCCGCACCAACCCCAATGAACGCGGCAGCGTCAGTGCATCCGCTACGCATACCGCAATATCATATTTGCCGCCGAGCAACACCTCGCGCGCGCATTTTTCTTCTAAACTGTACGCATTCAGCGAATAGATGCCGGGCAGATCGCTGATTTGCACGCGCACTCCGTCAAACACCCCTTCCCGTACCGTCTCTCCCACCGTAACGCCGTGCCAATTTCCCGTCTTGGCATGCGCGCCCGTCAAGGCATTAAATATCGTCGATTTTCCGCAATTCGGATTTCCCGCCAAAACGATCTTCACTTTTCTTCCTCCGATATAAGGCAAATCCCTATCCTTTTTGCCAACGAAACCCGCAAAGCCAACCTTACCCCGTCCGCATCCAGCATGATGCCTCCGCCAAAAGGCGCCGTCCGAAGCGCACTGACTTTTTTCCCCTCCGCTACGTTCAATGCCGCCAACCGCGCACGCAGTGCGGGATCCGCTTCAACCGATACGATTTTCGCCGTCTCTCCGACGCGCAATTTTGAAAGGTCCATGCCGTATTGTATGCACCGCGCTTTTTAATTTATGACAGCGCTTTTTTAAAATGAAAAGCGCATGAATTCTCTTTGTCATGTTTTTATGATCCCCCCCGACAGAGTGCAAACTCTACACGCGGCAAAACGGCGGACGGTAAAACTTACCGTCCGCCGTTTTCCGAATATTCATTTTAAAGGCCCTGTTTTAGCATTGCCAGTCTTGCCGCCCCGCAAAGGCCGGCATCGTTGCCGAGGCTCGCCGTCACGATCGCGACGGGAGCATATTTGACGCCGCCGTACGCCAGCGCATTCACCTTCCTCTTCAAAGGTCTTATCAGCTTATCTCCCTGCGCGCAGACGCCGCCGCCCAATACTATGGCCTGCGGGCGGAACACGTTGACAAGGTTTGCCACCCCCTCCGCAAGATAGCGAATGTAGTTTTTGACCACTCTTTCCGCCGTCTTGTCTCCTGCATCTTTTGCGTCGAACACCGTCTTTCCGTCTACCTGTTCGGGATCGTTCCCGCACAGTTTCCACAGCAGGCTCTCTTTATTCTTCAGCATGGCGCGTTTTGTCTGGCGAATCAGCGCCGTTGCCGAAGCGTACGCCTCAAAACAGCCCTTCCTGCCGCAAGTGCACTTCTCGCCGCCCATGCGGATAACCTCGTGCCCGATCTCCGCACCCGCAGACTTATTTCCTTCAAAAATCTTACCGTCCAGAACAATACCGCCGCCGACACCCGTTCCCAGCGTAATAAAGACCATGTTTTCATAATCTTTTCCCGCGCCGCAGAAATTTTCGCCCAGCGCCGCCGCATTTGCGTCGTTGGTGATATAGGCGGGAAGCCCCAGACGTTTTTCTATCTCCTCGCAAAGCGGCACGTTCTCCCACCGAATGTTATTGCTGTACACGATAACGCCGTGTCCGCTGTCAATGGTTCCGGGCGCACCGATCCCAACCCCTTTCACGTCCTCTTTTTTCAGCCCCGCACGGACGATCAGCCGCTCGGCAAACTCCGCCATATCTGCCGCGATCTTTGCGTACGGCCTGCCGCTGCCCGTCGGGATCTTGTCTTTTACAAGAATATTCCCACACTCATCCACAATGCCGCATTTGACAAACGTTCCCCCGAGATCGATCCCGATAAAATAATTCATTGTATTCCCTCCGTCGTAAGCAGTATCTCTGCGCTTCCTTCCAACACGAACTCCTCTCCGCACGGAACAAAAAAACTGTCCCCCGCCTTAAAAAGCTGCCCGTCCGCTTTCCCCTCTCCTTTTAACACGTTGACCGCCGTAAAAGAACTCTCGTTCTTTTCGGCATACCTTCCGTTCAGATCCAGCTTGCGGCATTCGAAGTATTTGCAACGCGTAAGCCGACGCAGTCTGCCGCCCGCAACGTTTACATACTTTCCAGTGTTCGTATGGTCTTCAAACGCCTTGAAATTGATAACATCCACCGCTTTTTCCACGTGCAGAGAGCGGGGCTTTCCGTCCGCACCTTTGCGGTTATAATCGTAGACGCGGTACGTCACATTGCTGCTCTGCTGGACCTCGCAAATGACGCATCCCGCACCGATGGCGTGAACAGTGCCCGCCTCGATCAAAAAACAGTCCCCTTCCTTTACGGGAATAAAATTGAGGAACTCTTCCACCGTACCGTCCTTGACTTTCCGCAAAAATTCCTCTTTGCCCGTGTCCCGCTTAAATCCGCAGTAAATTCCCGCTCCTTGTTCCGCGCCGAGAATATACCACATTTCCGTCTTGCCGTTATCGTTTTCCACGCGGCGGGCATATTCGTCGCCCGGATGTACCTGCACGGAAAGATTCTGCGCCGCGTCTATGTACTTGATCAGCACGGGAAAGGGCGAGCCCGCCTTGTCCACAGCCAGCGGATTTTTTTTCAGATACTCCGCCAGCGTACCCCCTTCATACCTGCTCGGCCCGTCGCAATGCACGGAAACTTCCCAGCTTTCGCTCATCCTTTTGCCGCCGTTATCCCTGCCGAACATTTTCCCGAATTTTATGCCGCCCCAAATATAATCTTTCAGAACAGCTTGCAACCGTATCATATAAACCTGCCTGTTTTTTTTCATTATAGCAAAAAGCGAAAAGAATGACAACCGTTTTACCGTCCGTCACACCGTCAGCGGACACAAAAAATTGCTTGCGGAACAATGCCGACAATTTACGGCATACTATAACATTATGAAAACCATCGAATACGACAGGCTGAAAGCCCTTTTTTACGCGCGGCGTTGGGCGTTCGCGAGAAATCCTCGCTATTACAATTTCGACGGACTCGGCGGCGACTGCACAAATTTCGTTTCACAGTGCCTTTATGCCGGAAGCGGCGTCATGAACCCGACTCCCGTTTTCGGGTGGTACTATAAATCGCTCAACGACCGAACCGCATCCTGGACCGGTGTGGAATTTCTGTATCGTTTTTTAATAAAAAACACAGCCGAAGGCCCCTTTGCCGAAGAAGTCACTCTGCCTTATCTGCGCATCGGCGACGTCATTCAGCTCGGAAACGCCGCGGGAGATTTTTACCACTCCTGCCTGGTCTGCGGCTTCCGCAACGGGATCCCCCTCGTTGCCTCCCATACCTACGACGCCTTTAACAAGCCCCTCGCCTCTTACATATTTGCCAAAGCGAGATTTTTACATATCAAAGGCGTGGGCGCTCCGTAACCGCACTCAAACGATGCTTTAAGATGCTTTAATTCGTGCCGCTGCCGTATTCCGCAAAAACCCCGCCCCGCGCAGCAAATTGCGCAGGGCGGGGTTTTTGCTTTGTTGTTATGATTTCTTACTTTTGAGCCGTAAAGCCGTACGTTCCGACCGTTTTACCCGTTTCCACATATCTGTTCTGCACATAGGCAAGCAATTTGCCGTCGGGGATCCTCAATTTATCGCCGTCCGTCCAATCTTCGCGCGCCGTCGCACCCACAATTTCCGCCACAAACATTACATGCGTGCCCATCTCCACCGTGTGACGGACCGCACACTCCAAAGACACAGGACATTCCGCTATGGCAGGCGCTTTGATATTTCCGCACGCCTGCTTCGTCAACCCGAATTTTTTAAACTTATCAACGCTTCTGCCGGAAACGACGCCGCAGCCGTCCAAAACTTCCAACTGCTCCCGCTCCACAAGATTGACCGCAAATTCACCGTATTTTTTGATAAGCTCATATGAGTAACGGCTGCGCCTTACCGATATGCTGAGCATGGGAGGTTCGGAGTTCACCGTTCCGCACCAGGCGATCGTCACAATATCCGATACATCCATGTCACCGCAACTCACCAAAACCGCCGCTACCGGCGCAAGATGCGTCGACGTTTTGATCTGCTTTTTCATAAAGTCCTCTCCTCCTTTTTCGCTTATCGATATAAAAGCGTCAAAAATGAATATTTTTTCAAATCTTTTCTGCAATCGGCAAAATCGGCGCAATGCTTTTGCACCAACTTCCAAAATGCCGCAGAATGATTCATTTCCGTTAAATGACAAAGTTCATGGATCAACACATAATCGCGCAAACGCGGCGGCAGCATCGTCAGCCTCCAGTTCAACTTTATGCACCGCGCCGCGTCACAGCTGCCCCATCTCGCCTTGAAATCACATATCCGTACATCCGCCGCGTCGACGCCGACCTTTTTCGCCCACATGTTCAACATTTCCGTCAGCATCCAACCGCGCGTCTTTTCAAAATATCTGCGCACCCGCCGCTCTTCTTTCAGATAAAATACATTGTCCTCTTCCGTATCGCGCGGAGCGCCGAAAACGACCTGCTTTTCTTCCCCGCCGTCCAAAAGCGTTTTGCCCGCCCGCACCGATTCAAAAGACACTTCCGCTTGCTGCGCAAGTTTTTTTATAACCCACGTCCGCTTGCTTTCCAAAAACCTTTCAACCGTCGCATCCGTCATCTGCACGGGTACTTTCACAACGACTTCCCCGCAACATACCGATATAACCACGGTGCGGCGCCGCGAACGTTTTACCGTATAGTCAAAATCAATCAAAACTCACCTTCGCCGCAACCACCGTTTCCCCTCCGTTGCGAACCCCTTCGATCAAGCACTCTTTTTCTGTAACGTCATGCCGATAAAAATCCAAAGCATCGCCTTCGTACGACTGGCGAACATAATGGAGCTGAAAACTGCGCAGACTTTTTTCCTCCAGCTCAGACACCGAAAAACAATTAAAAATATAATCGGCATACCGGATATTGTTGACATGTCTGTTAAAATCATACTCGGAATTTGCGACCCGAAGCGAATAGGCCGCCTTGCTTCGGTCCTCCACCGAAGAGATCAGCCAGTTGTCAAACGAGACGCTGCGCTCCGCAATATACTCCAATTCCGGCTGCCTGATCCCCGAAGCCGGTACGATGCGCCCGCTCTTTTTCAGAATACACCACCGCGAATAGGCGCGCATGGCTGCGCCTTTCTCGTCCTCCAAAACAAAACTGCGTTCGTAGATCGCTTTGTTCGGCGCATGCGGCCACGTTATAACTCGTATTTTTTCCCTGCAAACAGGACGCCGATCTATCTCCACATAGATTTTCGACAACACCCAAAAGCAATCTTGCTTTGCAAGATCACCGTATCCCAAGCCCATTTTTTCCGAATGATCGCCCGCCGTCTCCTGAAAAAAGCCAAGGATCGCCGAAGGCTTGATCCTGCGGCAAAAATCTGTTTCATAATTGCGAAGAATAAATTCTCTTTCCTCTTTGTTTTCGATCTGCATTGTCCGCTTCATCCTCACGTCCTTTTGTTGTCCTTTTTATTTTACATCTTTTCACACGGTTTGTCTACCCATTCCCTTAAAAATTTTCATGTTATATACGTTTTCTGTCTGACATAATACTACGCAAATATCCTTTTAAGCCGATTTATTTCGTTAAAATATTGACAAACATTGCCGAATCGTGTATAATATTGTAAACAGGAGGTATATTCATGGATACTGACAATACCAACGATAAAGACCAGGAAAAGGCCGATAGCGCCTCCTCTATCAGCAGCGATCTGATACGGGGGCATATCAATACGATCATTCTCCGCACTCTTTACGACGGAGATAAGTACGGTTATGAAATCATCAACGAAATCGAAGAAAAGAGCAAAGGGCAATATTCGTTAAAACAGCCCACCCTTTACAGTGCGTTAAAGCGTCTTGAAAGTCAAGATTATGTTACGTCCTATTGGGGCGGCGCCACAAACGGAGGTCGGCGCAAATATTTTCAGATCACCGAAAAGGGCAAGGCTGTCGTGGAGCAAAACCGCGCCGAATGGGAATATTCGCGAACCGTCATCGACAGTCTGATCTCGGAACGTGACTACGACTTTTCCAATCCCCCGCCCGCTCCTTCCGTCGACTTCAATATTCTGAAAAAGTCCACTTCCCGCGTGCCCGTATCCTACGGGGACGATGATTCGGACGACATCGAGCTTCCGCAAGGCGAATCCTTCCGTGATCCGCAGGACTTCGAAGATTCCTCCGCCGCATCGGAAGAGGCGGCTTTGCCCCCCGATCAGTCTCAGGGATCCGAAAGCCTTTCCGCAGAACAAACACGGGAAGAAGTCAAGCAGGAAGAGCAATTTACCCGACTACAGTCCGAAGAAAATATTCAAAATACGGACATGCAAAATACCGCTTCCGTGCAGGAATCGCGCGTCGAAAACCAATCCGCCGTCTACACGCAGGAAGCTGTTGCGGACGCGCCGCAAGCGGCGGACAAACCTGTTGAACCGCAGCCCCTTACCGAGGACGAGAAAAACCGCATTCACGAAAACTACAAAGCTCTGATCGGAGAAGAAACGGACGCCACATCTTACTATTACGCGCAGGTGGCGCGCGAAAAAGCTGCGGCACCCAAGCAGGAAGAAGAGCAACCCGACCCTTACGCGCAAGATATGTACGCGCAGCCTTATGCGGAACCTTATCCCGCCCAGGATCCTTACGCGGAAAACCGACAGCCTTATGCTCCGCAAGATTATCCGCAAAGATATCCGCAGGAAGTTTACCAGGACGAGAACCGCGCCATTTCTTCCGAACTTTTGTATTCCAATAAATCACCTGCCGAACGCAATTACAAAAAATTGCTCAATAAGTTGTACGACAACACGCATAAGCATCAAGATGAGGAATATTACGAGGATGAACGCGCTTATACCGAAGACATCCCCGCCCCTCCCGAAGAAACTCCTCCGCCCGCACCCGAGCCTACAACGGCGGCTCCGGCGCGGGAAATGCAGGCACAAGCGCAGGCCGCACCCGCAGGGAATACCGCAAGCAACATAGAATTTTACGACGTAGAAGAAAAAGCACAGAAAGAAGGCCTTCGCATCACCACGACAAACGGATCGCGCAACCGCACCATGGCAAAGTCGGTCGGCAATACTTTCGACAAAGGCAGAGCCCTTTTCCTTACCGCCGTCTACGTGTTTATCGTCGCGCTTGCCGAATCCATCATCAACCATTGCCTGCATAACGTATTCAGCGCCAACGCCCTTTACATAGTGATACCGTATGTTCTTGCCTTTGTGATGCTCGGCGTTTTCCTGTTCTTATTCCTCAACGGTTACGGAAAAAACAGCCGCAAAACACAATCAAAATCCTATTTGTCGGCCAGTTTTGTCATCTTTGTAAACATCGTGCTGATCATCGTCGTGATCGCTTATCTCGTGATCTATTTCGGAAACGCAGATCTCTCTATGGGCATCCAGATCCTGAAATACGCTATCTTCCCGATCGTCTATGCCTTCAACCTGCCGCTGTTTGCATTGCTCTATCACGTAAACAGCAACAAACAATGATCTTGCTCACATCCGATCCATCATTCCAACATCGACCAACCCCGCGCCTTTTGAGCGCGGGGTTTTATCGGCTTTTCGTCACGGTACAACGCCGCATTTTTTTGCGCATAAGTTTTCTATAAAAAATCCGCACAGCAAAATATTCACGCTTTGCTGTGCGGCTAACAAATTTTATTTTTTTATCTTATCAAATTTCCAAAAGCATGCCGTCGTGCGCGGACAAAAAGCCGTATTCCCTCGCTTTCATTTCCATTCGTTCGCGGAAGGGCGCATGATTGTGCGAAAAATGCGTGACACAGTACTTCGTATCCGTATGCACAACGCCGTATTGAATTAATTTTTCGCGAACCTGAATATCTTCGCGGAAGCCCATATGCCTCTCCGAATGCGGTTCCCGCGAATCGGCAAACGTACAGTCCAGACTGACAAAATCCGCTACCACGCCGTTTTCGGCAAGAAATTTGTACAGTCCTTCTTCGGGAAGGCCCGTATCGTTCATGTAGAGAATCGTTTTGTCTTTGCGGATACAATACAGCAAAGCTCTTTCGTTTGGCGTATGATGCGCAGGCAACGTCAAGACCTCATAGCCGTCCGCGACAAACCTGCCGAAGGGCTCGACGCAATGCGTGCGGATACCCTCCCGCACGCTCTCGCGCATCTCGCGCTTTGTCCCTTCCGCAAAGACGGAAAGAACTTCCTCGTCTGCATAGATGTCCAAAAAAGCGCTTTTTATACCGTACGCAAACTTATATCCGCGGTTCACAAATTCCTGCGCGTAAAAATGATCGGTGTGCGAATGCGTGACAAGCAAGGTGCGCACCGCCGACAAATCCACTCCCCAACGCACGGCATGCACATAACTTTCCGGCGGAAAATCTACCAGCATCACATCGTCTATGATCGCCTGAGAACGCGTCCGCCATTCCGTATCCCGATCTTTGCGCGCTTTTTGACAAGATTCACAGTTGCAAAATGCCGCAGGAAAGCCCTCCGTTGCCGCCGTTCCCAAATATTGAAATTTCATAAGCCCCCTCAGCATTCGTATATTATCGTGACAGGCCCGTCGTTATACTGCTCGATCTTCATATCGGCGCCGAATACGCCCGTCCTGACCGGCATTCCGTATTCGCGCAATAATTGCGCCGTTTGCTCATACAAAGGCTGCGCCAGCTCCGGCCTCGCCGCACCCGTAAAACTCGGGCGGTTCCCATGACGGCAATCGCCATACAGCGTAAACTGCGAAATCAATAAAATTTCACCGCCGACATCCGTCACCGACCTGTTCATTTTTCCCTGTTCGTCTTCAAATATCCGCAACGCAGCAATTTTTTTTGCCATCGCCGCAGCATTTGCCGGCGTATCCTCCGCCGATACGCCGAGATACACCGCAAGCCCGAACGGTATCTCGCTGATCAGTCTGCCTTCCACCTTCAAAGACGTTTTCCGCACCCGCTGAATGACCGCCCGCATCCCCTGTTCCTCCCAAAACAAGCGCGAGCCGCATATTTTATGCGGCTCGCTTTATCTTGCATCTAATTTATTTCACGCGCTCCATGTATTCGCCCGTACGGGTATCCACACGAATGGTTTCGCCTTCTTCGACGAACATCGGCACCTGGATCTCCGCACCCGTCTCCAAAACAGCTTTCTTGGTCGCGTTGGTCGCCGTATTGCCGCGCACGCCCGGCTCCGCAGACACGATTTTCAACTCCACAAAATTTTCGCATTCCACCGAGAACGCGTTGCCTTTATAGAAGCGCACCGTCACAGGATCGTTCTCTTTGATGAAACGAAGCGCATCCTCTACCTGCTCATGATTGAGCGGCGTCAGGTTGAATTCTTCGTCCATAAAATAATACAGATCGCCGTCATTGTAAGAATACGTCATCTTTTTCGTTTCGATATGCGCGTTTTCCAGCTTTTCGGAAGGGTTGAATGTCTGATCCAACACCGCCCCCGTTACAACGTTCTTTAACCTCGTTCTGACAAACGCAGCACCTTTGCCCGGCTTGACGTGCTGGAAATCCACAACGACATAAACGTTGCCGTTGTATTCGATCGTTACACCTTTTCTGACATCTCCTGCTTGTACCATATAATCAATCTCCTTAATTTATATAACGTTTCCGCGGAGCACGCCCCGCCATATATCGACTCCCGTCGGTTTAAAGCACCGTCAGAGTTTTCTCCGTCTTCATAAAACTGACCGTCTTTCCGTCTTCCAGACAAACGCTGTCCTCGATGCGTATCCCGAACTTTCCCTCAAAATATACGCCCGGCTCGATCGAAAACACCATGCCGTCGCTCAGAACGCCTTGCCCGTTCGGCCCGAGCGTAGGATATTCGTGAATGTTTATCCCGATCCCGTGACCGAGCGAATGCGTGAAAAACTTGTCCAATTCCTGTTTCTGCAAATATCCGCGCGCAATCGCGTCCGCATCCCTGCCTTTCATGCCCGACGCGATCTTTTCCGCCGCAACAAGATGCGCCTGCAAAACGCTTTCGTATATGCGGACAAACTCTTCGTCCGGCTTGCCGCCATACCACAGCGTACGCGTCATGTCCGAACAATATCCGTTCACCTTGCAGCCGAAATCCAGCAACACGGGCATGCCGCTTTCCAGTTTCGTCCCGTCCGCCGCATGATGCGGCACCGACGTGTTCCTGCCGAACGCGGCGATCGTTTCAAACGAGCGGTCCTGCGCTCCGAGTTTGCGCATCAGATATTCTAAATACCCCGCCGTCTCGTTTTCCGTCATTCCCTCTTTCAGCTCCGCCAAAAGCATGACGTACGCCTTTTCCGCGATCTCACAGGCCCGCCGTATATTCTGTATCTCTTCGGCACTTTTGACCGACATGGCACCGGTAAACGCGGGCATACTGTCCGTCAATTTGAATTTGCGGCGCAGCCGCTCGTATTCCGGATAAGAAAGGCGTTCAAACGGCACCGCCAATCTTTTGATTTTTTTGCTCTTTATATAATCGAGAACGGTATCCTCGTTTTTGGCTATCATGACGCCGATAAATTCGTTCCGAAACGCGTCTTTTGCCCCCTCCGCATACCGCGGATCCGTAAAAAACACGCTTTCCTGCGCGTCGGTATAGACAAATCCGAAGCTGCTTTCAAATCCTGTCAGATACGCCCTCAGATCCGGCGCCTCCGTCAGCATTCCGTCCGCTTTGATACCGCGAAATAACTTTTTCGTATTGTCCATGCAAATATTGTATCAAATTTTCCTCTATAAGTCAATTTTTCCCGATATCTTTTTGACGAATATTTATAAGACCGTTCCCTCATACACGCGCTTCATTTCCATCGCGTCTTCCGCTTGCGTTCCCGCCGATTCGCTCACAATGTACGGTTCCAGTTTCAATTCCTTCAACGCCTTTGCCAACGGCGCAAAATCCGGCCCGTACACACTGTCCTCAAACGTCAGATGCCGCACTTCACCCTTTTCCGAATACTGGATCTTGGAAAAATGTACATGAAAATTTTTGACGCGCTCGTATCCGAGTTCGGAGATCATATATTCCAGACGCTCTTTATAATCGGATACCGTTTTCAGGCTCCCTTGCTCCCGCGCATTCAGATGCCCGAAATCGACGGCGGGAAGATATACCGCATCGATTTTGCAAAAACGCACGATCTCCTCCAAAGTGCCGATCTGCGCCAGCTTTCCCATCGTTTCCGGACAAAAATAAAGATCGTTCAGCCCCGCCGCGTAAATGCGGTCGAACAAGATCTTCAAGCGGTCTTCCGTAAGACGGACGGCCTCGCCGCGCTCCGCCTTCCCCTGCGTCGCGCTGTGGAAAACACAGCGTTTCCCGCCCATGAGTTTGAGAACACGACCGCTCTCCAATACATAATTGTAGGATTTTTCCGCGTTTTCTTCTTCCGGATTCGCAAAATTGATGTAGTACGGCGCATGCACGCTGATCTCCACCCCCGCATCGGCAAACGCCCGACCGATCGACAGAGCTTTCGCGTCCGTCATGCGGACACCGCGCCCGAAAGAATACTCAAAACAATCCAGCCCTCTCTCCTTCACAAATTTCGCCGAGTCTTCCGTATGAGAATACCCCGCCGCATAAAACGATTCACTGTTTCCGCTCGGTCCGAATTTTATCATCGTATTTTCTCCAGATCTTTGTTCAGCTGCGCGCAAAGCTGCTCCGCGCTGTCAAATTTTTGTATGTCACGTAAATATTCGTCAAAATATACCCGCAGATCCTTGCCGTAAAGATCGCCGCCGTATCCGTCAAAATAGGCCTCCAGCACGATCCGCCCGTCCTCAAAAGTCGGACGCGGCCCAAAATTCGCGATCCCCCGGTATTCCTTTTCGTCCAGCTCCGCATGCACCGCATAAACGCCGCAGCGAAGCGGGTATTTCTCCGTGCTCAAATGCAGATTTGCCGTGGGAAAACCGATTTTCCGCCCGACATGCCGCCCTTCCGTCGATACCTTTCCGCTGATAAAGTATTTTCCGCCCAGAAGATCCCCCAGCGCCGCTACGTTCCCTTCGTCCAGATACCGCTTCGCCTGCGTCGCGGCCGCTTTCTCACCGCCAAACTCCACCAGATCTTCAACAAAAACAGAAATATTGTTTCTTTTTCCGAAATCTTTCAGCGTCTGCGAATTTCCGCGGGCACCGTTTCCGAAGGTAAAATCTTTTCCGCAAACGAACGCGCGCACGCAAACGTCCTGCACCGTCTGCGACAAAAAATCTTCCGCCGAAACGCTTCGGAATTTTTCGTCAAACGAAGCCGCATACACGAAATCGATGCCGAGCGATTGAAAGATCCACACGCGTTCTTCGAAAAGATAGATCTGACCGCCCTTTTTGCCGTCGTAAAACGTCATGATACCGACATCGCACCCGCCCAGCCTGCGCGCAATATCTTTCGCCGCGGCGATCAGCGCGCGGTGCCCCAAATGCACGCCGTCAAAATATCCAAGCAACAGCACGCAGGGCGCCCCGCGTCCTCCCGCACCGTAACGAACGATTCGCATAATTTCCGACCTCACACCAACTTCGTTTTCGCCCGCACCGATCCATCGCTTACGCATGCGATACCGTAAAACTCATCGTTAAAATACAGTTTGTATTCGCCGTCTTCGCCGCCAAAATCAAGGGCAAGCCCGTTGCGCAGCCTGCGCGCATCTTCCCCGTCGAAATCCAGCATGGGCATTTCGAACACGGCGTCCGGCGCGATCAGAAAATCTCGCCAGTTCCCTTCATTCAAAGATTCGGGCGCGATCCCCGACTTTAACGTAAAATAACCGCTCTTCTCCCGAACGAGCGACGTCATCGTCCCGACCGTGCCGCATGCCTCGGCGATATCCCGCGCGAGGGAACGGATATACGTCCCTCCGCCGCAACGGATCTCAAACTCAAAACTGTCTTCGCTTACCTGCCTCGTCAGAACGATCTTATCGATCCGTACTTTTTTTGCATCCAGCCGCACTTGCTTGCCTTCCCGCGCCAATCGGTACGCGCGCACGCCGTTTACATTCTTTGCGCTGTACGACGGAGGCACTTGCTCGATTTCTCCGACAAACCGATGCAGCACGTCGTTGATCTCCCGCTCCGAAGGCACCTTCAGACCGCACCGCAAAGCCGTCCCGAGCGCGTCGAGAGTATCCGTTTCCGTTCCGAAACAAAACACGGCCCGATATACTTTTTCTTTGTTGAGAAGATAATTGAAAAGCCTCGACGCATTCCCGACCGCAACGGGCAGAACGCCGCTCGCCATCGGATCCAAAGTCCCCATGTGACCGCAGGGAATGTGCGTGATCCGCTTGACCTTCCCCACCGCCGCCGCACTCGAAATGCCCGACGGCTTATTCAGGTTGATAAATCCGCTCGCGTTGTCCAAAGCCGCCTCCCCATACTTTAAACTTTAAAAAAACGCCGCAAAAAAAGCGGCGCCGTAATCTATTCCGACAAATGCTGCAGGATCGTGTAGCGCAGTTTGTCGACGACCTCTTCCAGGCACCCGGAAATCATACATCCGCTTGCCAAAATATGCCCGCCTCCGCCATACACGGACGCTATGGCATTCACATCCGCCGCGCCTTTGCTCCGCAACGATATCTTGAAACGGTTGTCCGCCGTTTCCAAAAGACAGGCGGCCACTTCCACCCCGTCCACAGACAAAGGAAAATCGATAAACCCTTCCGTCACATCCGAGGTCGCTCCTGCCGCTCGGATCTGTTCGCGCGTCACGGAAATGAATGCGATCCTGCCATCCGCAAAATAACGGATATTGCTCATCGTCCTGCCGAACAGCAACGCGCGCGCCGCCGATTGCTTTTTGAACATGTTGTATTGCACGGCATGAATGTCCGCACCGTGCGCAACCAGCTTCGCCGCGGCAAGAAAAGTGCTTTCCGTCACGTTTTTATGCGCAAAATTCCCCGTATCCGAGCTCAGGCCCAACATCAGATAGTTCGCCGTCTTTGCATCCGGTTCCCCCTCAAAATAAGAGGAAAGTTCGGTCATGATCTCGCACGTCGCGGCACGGTCTTCCACGTACACGTAATCGCCGTAGCGCGAATTGGATATGTGATGATCGATATTGAATTTCGGCTTTTTCGCACGCTCGAAAACCTCGCAGAGCGCGCCGAGCCGATGCGTTTCGCTCGAATCTACCGCGATGTACGCCTGCGAATTCTCGTCCGCCTCCTTCCCGATCGATTCCATTCCTTCCAGGAAAAAGAACTTGGACGGGATCATGCTCTCGCACACGACTTTGCAGGCCGCCCCGCTCTTTTCCATCATGCTTTTCAGCCCCATGGCCGCACCGAGCGTGTCTCCGTCCGGACGCATATGACAAAATATCGTCGCGCTTTTCAGTTTTTTCAGCAGCTCGGCTATCTCTTTCAATGTCATTTCCGTACCCCGTTATGCACACTCGCTCTCAGCTTCGGCCGTTGCCGAATACGGGAAAAAGGGACGTTCAGTTCTGTCCCTCTTCATCCTTGTGGATCTCTTTTATGATACGGTCGATCTTATCGCCGTATTCCATGGTGCCGTCCCGCAAAAAATGCAGTTCGGGAACCGTGCGCATCTGCATCATATGCGCCAGCTCATACCGTATAAATCCCGCACTCTCCGCAATCGCCGCAAACGTTTCGTCCGCTTCCTGCGCGTTTTTCCCTAAAACGCTCACGTAAATTTTTGCATTTTTCAGATCGGGAGAAACGTCCGCCTTCGTCACGCTCACAATGCCGCGGATCTTATCCGTTTTGTATTTCAGCTTCGTGGATATGACTTCGTAAACCGCCTTTTGGTATTCCGCGGAAAGGCGCTCCGCTCGCAATGATTTCATTTTTCCGCTGCCTCCCGTATTCAATGTCCTTCGCGTGCTTTCCGCCGCGTTCGGCAAACCTTTTTATGCGGGGATCTCTTCCGTGATATAGCACTCGATCACGTCGCCTATCTTGATCCCATCGAACCCGTCGATACTGACGCCGCACTCAAAGCCGCCGGATACTTCCTTCACGTCGTCTTTGAAACGCTTGAGCTGCCGCACCGAACCTTCGACGATCATGACGTCGTCGCGGTAAATGCGCAGCTTCCCGCTGCGGACGATCTTGCCTTCCGTAACATAACATCCTGCGACCATGCCGACACCCGTGATCTTGAAAGTCTGCAAAACATCGCATTTGCCCGTCATGATCTCGCGGTACTTCGGCGCAAGCATGCCCTTGAGCGCCGCCTGGATATCGTCCAAAAGTTCGTATATGATCCTGTAAGAACGTACGTCCACACCGCTGCGCTCCGCCAAGGCTTTCGCCTTTGCGTCGGGACGCACGTTGAAACCGACAATGATCGCGTTGGAAGAATCGGCAAGCATCACGTCCGATTCCGTGATCGCGCCCGCACCGCTGTGCAGTACGTTGACGCGCACCTCGTCGTTGGAAAGTTTCAAAAGCGACTGTTTGACCGCTTCCACCGACCCCTGCACATCGCCCTTGACGATGATGTTGAGCCCCTTGATCTTGCCTTCCGCAATTTTGCCGAAAACATCGTCCAGCGTGACGCGCGTCTGCGATTTGACCATCGATTCGCTCTCTTTGCGGCGGCGCTCGTCCTGAACCTGCTTCATCAGCTTATCCTGCTCGACCGCAATGATCGAATCGCCTGCGTTCGGCACTTCTTCCAATCCCAAAATGGAGACCGCCATCGAAGGCCCCGCCGATTTGACGGTCCTGCCCTTGTCGTCGATCATCGCACGGACACGCCCCGTCGTCGTACCCGAAATAATGTTGTCGCCCGTGTGCAGCGTTCCGTTCTGAATGAGCACCGACGCCACAGGCCCCTTGCCCTTATCCAGCTTTGCCTCGATGATCGTGCCGCGCGCCATTTGCGCAGGATTTGCTTTCAGCTCTTTCACTTCCGCAACAAGATTGATGGCATCGAGCAATTCGTCGATACCCGCACCCGTCTTCGCGGAAACGGGAACCACGATCGCATCGCCGCCCCATTCTTCGGGAACCAGCCCGTTGTTCGTCAATCCCTGTTTCACCCTGTCCACATTCGCTTCGGGCTTATCCATTTTATTGACGGCTACGATAATAGGCACATCCGCCGCCTTCGCATGGTTGATCGCCTCCACCGTCTGCGGCATGATGCCGTCGTCCGCCGCGACCACCAATACGACGATATCCGTGACCGACGCACCGCGCGCACGCATCGCCGTAAACGCTTCGTGGCCCGGAGTATCCAGGAAAGTGATCGTCTTGCCCTTGACCGTAACAGAATATGCGCCGATATGCTGCGTAATGCCGCCCGCTTCCCCAGCCGTTACGTTGGAACTGCGGATCTTGTCGAGAAGCGACGTTTTGCCGTGGTCGACATGGCCCATGACCGTGACCACGGGAGGACGCGTGACCGCTCCTTCTCCGCCCGTCGTTTCCGCATTGTAAATTTCGTCCAGCGCCTCTTCCGCCGTCTTTTCGGGCTTGTATTCCAGCTCGATCCCGAGATCGTTGGCGATATACGCTGCCGTGTCGTAATCCAGAGAATCATTGATCGTCTTTGCGATCCCCTCTTTGAACAGTCTCTTTGTGATCTCCACTGCCGTGATACCGAGTTTTTCGCTCAAAACTTTCAGAGGAATGTTTTCCGTCGTCACTACGGCATGCTCGATCTTGATCGTCTGCACCGCCTGCTGTTTCTGTTTCTTTACGCGCAGTTTTCTGTACCCGCTCTTGTCCTCGTCAAAATCGGAAACGGAAACCTGCTGTTTGATGAGAGCACGTTTGCTGACCGTACGTTTCTGCTCGACGTAAGGTTTTTCATAAGCGGCTTTTTTCTTGGCGGGCGCCGTTCCCTTTGCGGGAACAACGGGCGGCACGACCGCACCGACGCCGAGCCTGCCGCCCTGCGCGGGACGCGATTGCGCTCCGGGACGTCCCTGCATGGCAGGACGTTGCCCGAATCCGGGTTTCCCCTGCTGCGGAGCGCCTTGCGGGCGAGGCCCGTTGCCGTATGCGGG
>CALVMA010000059.1 GCA_944341655.1 uncultured Clostridia bacterium
GCGCCTCATTTTTCTCGACGGCTCGAATTCCGCGTTTTTTATCGCCGAATATCTCACTTCGTTCAAAAACATCAAATCAGACGAAAAAAATAAGCGGCCCGGCGCTTATGGCGCCGGGCCGCTTGGCAACAAATTTATTTATCGAGCAAAGACAGCAAATCATGCAACGAATATATAATATGTTCCGCCTTTGTTCCCTCCTGCGGGGCGCGCCCCGAAGCACACAGCAATGCCGAATGTATCCCCGCATTCCGCGCACATTCCACATCTGTTTCACGGTCTCCGACCATCAGGCACTCCTCTCTTTTCAATTTGTATTTTTGCACCGCCTGCTCCAAAAGCCCCGGTTTGGGTTTGCGGCAGGAACAATTATCGTTCTTGTCGTGCGGACAGATGAACCAATCGTCGACACCGAGCGCTTTAAATTCTTTCGCGTAATCGTAACCACCGTCCGTTCCGCGCGCGATGCAGGACTGGTTGGTCGCAATAAAAATCCGATAACCGCGGCTTTTCAATCGGGTAAGAACTTCCTGCGCGTCCGCAAAAAATTTTATCGTCTGCGGATAACGGATATCACCCAGCTCGCCCAATGTTCCGTCTCGATCAAAAAATACGTTTCGAATCACTTTCTCTTCTCCGTAAAAATTTTTTCGCTTCTTGCGCCGATGCAAAGCACGGAAACACGTCTGCGTTTACGGCATCTGCTTCGAACGGCAGAGCGCGCCGTACAAAACCTGCTTTCCGTCCTGTCCCGCAAAGGCGATGGGTATTCCCGCCCTTTCCGCACCCGCAAACAGCAGATCGCCGACCTTGCACACGCTTCCGCCGAATACCACCCGTTCCGGATCCAATACGGCTTTCAGAACGCAGAGAGCATAGTTCAGAAAAGCGGAAGCATCGGCAAATATTTCGCGCGCCGCGGCGTCACCGCCGCGGGCGCATTCCGCTATCGCGGCGCAACAAAGTTTTTTGCCCGTCTTTTCCGCATACCTCGCCTCTATGCCCGTACCGGACGCGTACAATTCCAAACAATCGACGTTCCCGCAGCCGCACCGGATCTTTCTGCCCGCAACCGGAATATGCCCGAAATCGGACGCGTTTCCCCTGCCTGCGACCAACTGACCGTTCACGATCGTTCCGCCGCCGATCCCCGTGCTTACGGTAATATAACACAGCGTTCTGACATCGGAATAGCCGCCGTAACGCCACACCCCGAGTGCGCCAGCATCACAATCGTTGAGCAGAACAAAGGGAATTCCGAATTTTTTTTGAAAAATTTCCGTGATCGCGACGTTGCGCCAGCCAAGCAGAACGGGAGAAATCAACACGCCTTTTTCCGCATTCAGCGGCCCCGGTGCGGCGATCACGCCCCGCTCGACCAAATATCTGCCCATCGCTCCGCTCACCGCATCGAAAACGCGTTCCGCCAGGTTTTCGGCTCCCTGCCCGGACTGCGTGGCAAACGCGCGGTAAAACACTTCTCTGTCGTTTTCGTCGAACAACGAAAACGCCGTCTTCGTCCCGCCGATATCCACGCATAAACAGGCCTTTTCCATAAGCTATTTCACCCTCGCCAGAATTTCATCCGTCGTTCCGTACAGATTAAAGCAGTAAATATAGCGGTCGATCGAATCCTTGATCTTTTTGATCACGTAGCGTTCGGGATCCAAGCCCAATTCGGCAATGTTCTTGTTCAGCTCGCTTACGGCGGCTTTCACCTCTTTGTCTTCCAGCGTATAATGCCCGCACATTGCCGTAATCAGGTCTACGTCCTCCTGATTTTTCATTATATCCTGCACGTCCGCACTTCTCTTGTCGCCGACCATCCATTTGCGCCAGCGCTCGCTGCGCACCGCGTGCAACGCCAGTGCAGCCCGAATGCCGCTCTGCTTGGACTTGGCAGTGAATTTTTCTTCGATCTTGGCAAGTTCCAGCAGCGCTTCCGTTTCCACAAGGCCGAACTCAGGCGCAACGTTCATCGCGTCCAGCCCGATCACGGGATGTTCCAGCAAAATGGCATTGCTCAGATAATCGCCGTTGTGCTCTTTCAGTCCCGTTCCGTATTTGTGCGTGATGTCGCTCAGCTTCTGCGCCGTCGGCGTATCGTAATGCCCCACGTTGGAAGTCAGACGCGTCAGCGTGCCCGTCTGCCCCACCACAAACAGCGGCATCGGCAAGCCCCGTGTTTCCAGTTCGTGCTTCAACGCACGGATAAAATCTTCAAACGCCTTTGGGTCGATCAGCCCGCCCATCGTCTCTTCCGTTCCGACTTCATAGGCGAGCTCCTTCCAACCGTTTTCCCTGCGCGCCTGCTCGATCTTTTCGATCAGCGCGATCGTGCGCTCCAAAACAATGTTCAAAGGCACGACGCTTCCGCAATGAGGATCCTTGGTCGGATCGATGTGCAACAGGTCAAATCCCGCCCTTACGTCGTCAAAATACGATTCCAGACCGATCCGCATCGCTTCTTCCACGGGAAGTTTGTCGTTGCGCTCCTTATCTCTCTGCCACGGCCCGCCATGATCGCGGCAGAAATAGCACAACCCGTCAAACCCGATGCTCTCGGCAATTTCGCTCGTCGTCTGCACGAAACGCGTCTGATCGAATCCGCAGACGTATCCCCCGCCGAACCGATCACTGTCCACCTGATTGCGGCTCGCGATCAGTATGAGCGGAAACCTCTTTTCGTTCGCCAGCTCCAGCGCCGCACGCAAAAGATTGTGCGACATCGGCCCTACGCCTATATGCGTGAATTTCCTGCCTTCCGCGTGAAGTTTTTTCGTACCCTCGATCATTTGGGTTATGGTGATTTTGTTATTCATTATTCAGCATCCTCCGAATCCTGCAAATAATTTTCATACGCGATCTTCTTGACCGACTTGATCCCGAGCCACTTGTTCATTTCCGCGATTTCGTCCGAATAATCACCCCACGCAATCGGATAATGATGCTCGAATCCGCCCGAAAGGATCGTGTTCGTGAAATCCAGCGCTCCGATCGGCTTTCCGTTCAGTTTCAGTTGATCCATCCAGCCGCGGCATCCGCAATTACTGTCCTTGGCATTGCCCATAAACCGCCCGCTGAGATTCAAATAGCTCTCCATGTCTCCGCTGAAACGGAATATGCTCGCCGCGCCTTCGTCGAATACCATATCGCGCGCTACACCGACTCCGCAGATCTTGCCGGGTTCATGCGCCATGCCGCTGTAATTTTCGCCCAACGTGTATCCGTTTTTCTTGCAGAACACCGTCGAGGAAGGCCCGCAGTGCCACATCAACACCGATTCGTCCTGCTCGTCGAACGCCGAAAAATCCATCAGCGTCGTGCTCTGTCCGCTCATCTCCTGCAACGCGATCATGCTGATCGCGCTCATCAGATCCCCTTCACACGCCGCAACGATCTTGTCGTCGTTGAGCATACCCAACACCGAACAGACCGAATATTTGTAGTCGTCCTGGAACTTCGGCCAGCAGGACACCGCGATCGCATCGTACTTGTATTCGTCCACAAGACTCCTGTACGCCAGATAAATTTTTATGCTGAATGCACGCAATTTCGCCGCATTGGGAGTCATCTTGATGCCCTGCGCATCCAATTCGTCCAAATACGGCTTTACTTGCGCGTCCGTAACTTTGTCCGCCCTCTTGATGATTTCATCGTATTCGTGCAGACGGTTGATGCTGATCCCGTTCAGTTTGGAAAATACGCTTCTCTCGTCAAAATACAAATCGTAAAATCCCGGCGCAAACCCTCCGATCAGCGCTACCCGCGAATTTTTTAACTTCTTGATCGCCTGCAACGCCCGCACCGTTACCGTAAGCCGCCGCAAAAATTGCTTGTCGTCCGCAAATCCGTAAAACCACTTCGCCTTGATTTTATAATCCCGCAGGTATTTGTCGTTGATCCCCTGGTACATATTGTTCGAACAGAAAGAATTGAACATCACCGGCCCTTTTTTCGTCTCCGGAATCGACCAGATCCCTACCGCCGCGTTCTTTATCCTGTAAAAAACAGGCACCAAAAAGCCCGCCGAATATGAAACGTTCAGCACCATCAGAAAATCTACTTGCTCTTCCTCCATGTACGCGACCGCTTCCCCGGCATCCCTCTCCACGATCACTTGCTTCGGCCAATAAACAAAATCAAACCCGATCTCCTTCGCGTTTTTCTTCATCTGTTCGACCGTCTTTGCATATACCTCTTCCTTCGGGCCGGGAAAACTCAGTTGTGACGTCCCGACCAACCCTACTTTTATTTTCATCTTTCACTCCTTTTCCGATTTTATCAATCCATGATAAAATTGCCGTTTATTTTTTCCGCCCTTCTTTCGGGCGGAGTCTTTTCGGTTGCATATCTGTCAGTATTTGTATTATACACCCGCTCGCAACCCTTGTCAATATGTTTTATCAATTTTTGATATAAAAATTTTAGAAAGCAAAAACAGGAAGAAAACAACACAAATCGCGCCAAAAACGGGCGAATTTATTGACAAAGTCTCCGGGCATATGCTACACTGAAATCAAAGGGGTATAACGGTTAAATATGGGAAGAAATTTTGAATTAAAAAGGGCGAATACGCTGGAAATATTTCATGCGCTGCAAAAGAATTCGTACCTGTCGCGCAAGGAACTGGAAGCGCTGACGGGGCTGAGTTGGGGCAGCGTATCGGCGATCTGCAACGATCTTATGAAAAAAGGAGTCGTGCTGGCGGAAAAGGAACTTTCCACGACCGGGCGTCCGCCCGAACGGCTGACCATAAGTACGGAGAACAAGCTGGCTTTGGGTATCGACATCAACAGCGTCGGGCTATGCTTCAATGTCGTGAATCTGGCGGGTATGACTGTCTTTTCTGAATTTGTTACACCCGACAGCACAAGCAAAGACCGGCTTCTTGCACGGCTCGAACAAAAGACAGGAAGTATTCTGGAAGAATACCCGCAAATTTTAAGCATCAACCTTTCGATGCAGGGCACGCTGGACAGAAATGCGGGGATTTCACTGTACACCAACTTTTTTACCGACTGGATCAATGTGCCGCTCGTGCGGTTTTTTGAAGAAAAGTTTTCTCTTCCGACATATCTGTACCATGACCCCGAATGTCTGCTGACCTATCATCTCGCCAACGATCCGCGGCTGTCAGGCAAAAACAACGGGATCGTGATCCGTATCGACGACGGGATCGGAATGGCATTGCTTTCCAACGGCTGTCTCTACGAACCCACAGGCAATACCGCGTGCGAACTGGGGCACACCGTCGTCGTGCCGGACGGACTGCTCTGTTCCTGCGGCAAGCACGGATGTTTGGAAGCCTACGGCTCTCTGCGCGGGATCAAAAATTTTTGTCAGACAGACGCCGAATTCTCGCCCGATACTCTGCTCAGCTACCTCAACGAACGAAAGGGAAATTCCGACGAAGTCATCAATCAGGCGAGCTTTTACCTCGGTTTGTCCATCGCCAATCTGTTTACTCTTTTCAATCCGGACTTTATCGTTTTGGACGGAAATTCCATTGCACGTATATCGGATTTTTATGAAAAAATCAAGGCAAGCGTCCAAAAATTTTACAGCGGGCCTTTCAATCTTCTGCGGGCCAACTACCGCAGCGACGCCGCCGCGATCGGCGCCGCCATGCTCACAAACGACAAGCTTTTGGAAGATATTTTGTTCGCCAACAAATAGCGCCGCCTCGAACGGTTTCAACAAACAAATACAAACAAAAGCGGCAGCCCGAAATTTTACTTTCGGGCTGCCGCTTTTGTTTCACTTTTCAAAATGCCGTGCTCTTTGCCGCTTTTTTCCACGATGCCCGCCCTTTGCAGGGATTTTATCGCTGTTTCTCTCCCCTCAGTAGCCTCGCTTCATTCAGCATCGCCAAATATTTGGAGGGCTCTACATATTCGGGTATGGAATTTCCGCTCCCGATCGCAAGGCCGCCTTCCTTATTCTCCGCCAATTCATAGACATTCCGGACGGCGCTTCGGATTTGCTCTTCATCGCCGCGTACCAAAAGATCTGTATCGATGCCCCCGAAATTTCCGATCCTATCCCCGTAATCTTTAACCCACCTTTCAAAAGGCGCTATGGCATCTTCGTTGGAATGCTTGGAATCGATCCCTGCCGCAATCAGATCGTCCATAATTTCAAAGATACAGCCGCAACTGTGCAGCAAAAACGGCTTGCCGGTTTCTTTAATCAGCGAAATGATTCTGCCGTACTGCGGAATTATGTGCCCGCGTATATCGCCCGGAGGCAATAAAGTATTGCTCCGATATCCTAAATCGTCCCCGAATCTGCATACGCAGAAAACGTCTCCGAAATTATTCAAGACCTTTTTCCATATTCCCGCAAGCATCTGCCCCACCCGTTCGAACAATGCGGCATACGTCTCGGGATCGTCGTACGAAAGCAAACACAGCGCTTCATAACCTACCAGATCCTGTACGATCTCAAAAACCCCGTTGCCGACGCCTCCGATCGCCTTCATGTTCGGCGGCAAAGCCTTGCGCAAAGCCTCGAACTTTTTAAAAAATCGGGCGCTATACAGCTTTTCCACCTCGTCAAACGGGTACCGTTCAAAATCTTCTTTCGTCTTTATTATCGGTTCTTTATGCTCTCCCCAGCGCTCCGCCTCCGGGCAATACGGCCGTCACGCATCCCTCAAACGAAACCGCATCGTACCCGAATCGATCGTAAAATTCACAGTATTTTTTAAAATAGAAAACCTCATCTTGTTCGACCGCACCCGCAAACCGCTCCCCGAGAAGCGGCTCCATGATCTTATCCGAAACAAGATGTTCATACAAAGGTACGTACGACGGCTTTTCGTTCTTTGCGCACCGCACGATATTCCGATAACTCCTCTCCATCCTTTTTTCCTCCGATCGCTTTTCTTTCCGCTTTTTTACCCCGACGCCCCTTCCTCTCCTGCCCTCCCCTTCTGCGGCTGCCCTTCTCGGTTGCCCGATGCTTTTATCACGAATTGATAAAAGCATCGGGCAATTTTTCCGCCCTTGCAGGGGCGGATAGCGGCAACGGACCTTATCGATCGTAAAGCATTATACAACCTTTTTTCTGCCCTGTCAATCCCTTTGCGAAAAACATATTAGGGCAAATTTTGTGACAAAGCGTGTCGCGCCGGATTTTGGCGAACACGCTTCCCTGCCGCGGCAAAAGCCGCGGCAGGGAAGCGTGTTGCATGCATTCGGAACGTTGTTTTATTTTTGTTTTAAAATGAATGCGTCCGGTTTTTCTTCGACGCTGACGGTATCCGACACCGTGAGGCGCAAGACGCCCCCCTTCACAGGCAACGCGACCTTTACTTTCCCCGCGCTGCTTCGACGGGGCTGAACTTCGCACTTGTTTCCGCCGCTGCGGCGTACGCCCGCGATCTCTTCGACGAGAAACGCAACCACGCCCGAAGACCAGCCGTGGCACAAGCTGTGCCTGTATCCCTCATAGCAAAAGCGGCCGAAATCGCCGTGTATATCCTTCCTGCCGTGTTGAGGGAAATCGTCCAGCTTTCAGTATGTAATAGGACATGAAACAGGACAACCCGTTTGTTCCGTCCGTGGAAATAAAATAAGCCATATCTTCGTTACCCGGATCAAACCGCCCTTCGGAATCCACGCAAACGTCCAGTTTGCTGAGAATATCGCCCGCAAACGCAAGTTTTTCCCGCAAATATTCTTTATCCTGCGTGACCTCCACATAATCGCACAAGTTGATCAGCCACCAGAACGAATAAGAAGGGATCCCGTTCACCCAACGCAATCCCGCCCGCTCGGACAGTGACTGCGCAAAATCCAGCGCATCGCGTATCGGCGACACGTCGCGATACAGGCAATAAAGAGCTTTGGCCTCCGGGTGAAGATCGCCGATCCACACCAGTCGGTCGCGCTTGATGCCGTCCCAGAGCTGCGTCTGCACGCACAACCCGCACGTGTATGCAGCCGTATCGTAAATCCTGTTTACCAAGGCGTCCTCGCATACGAACGCTCCTTCCCGCACGGCTTCCCAGTGCGTGGAGACGGCGCGGACGCCGTAAAACATGTATTCCGTATCTTCCGAAAAATCCAGCCGCACGAAACGAAAACCGGTATCGCCGTAAACGCTGTCCGAAAAATTTGGCAACGTTACTTCAAAATCGCGCACGGAATGTTCGTTGCCTGCATTTTTATGCCCCAATTCGGCACAGCATTCGCCGACGGATTCGCCGAACCGTATCCGTATTTTTGCAGGGCGCGGTGAACGGTGATACACGATGCGTATGCCGCCGCACATTTCTTTGCCGAAATCGAACAGCAAAAAACCGCGGCCACGGAATACGGGCATATCCTCTTGCGGATACAAAGACGCATACAGTTCCCCGTCACGCAAAAAGGAATTTGCGCAGGGACAATCGCCCTGCGCATACACCCTGACGGGTATAACATTCGTACGGATCCTGGTGTCCGTATTATTCCTGATCGGCATAATCCACCCCAAACATCGCCGCCATGGCGCTCTGTACGTACATTCTCGCAAAAAAGTCGCTCGGATGGTTGACGTTGTTCCCCGTTATATCGCAGAACCGTTTTCTCGAAAGCACAAAATCTTGTACCGTGGTAATGGAAATGACGCCCGTATCCTCGCGTTCCTGTGCGATTTTGAGAAGTTCGTCCTCGAACAGATATTGATTGCCGTAAAAACCGACACCCACTTTGTTGGACACAAAGGTGGAAACCAACATGATTTCCGCGTCCGGGCAATCCGCCTTGACTTTTTCCACCAATTCCTTCATCTTGGCATAGTAGACGTCCGCCGTCATATCGGGATCATTGGCGCCGAAACAGATCACCGCTAGATCCGGATCGTACTGCGTGCAACGCTCTTTTACGTTATCGACTCCCCACTGTGTCTTCATTCCTCCTACCGCAGTATTCACGGTGTTTATGACAGCCTGCGGATAACGCGCCGACAGAGCATCGGCAAACATCTGCGTCCACCCGGGCGCAAACGGTTCCACACCGATCACTCCGCCGGAATTTGCGCCCGTGGCGATGCTGTCGCCGTAAAAAACGATCGTCGCCTCTTCGCCGTCTTCCAGCAACGATTTGAAACGAGAATACTTTTCGGTAAATTCCAACGGTTTCTGACCGCGGAAACGCTCGTTGTGCTTATAGGTTACCGCAATCTGTCGGCTGCAAAAGGTATCGCCCTCGCCGAACAGAATAAACGGATGCCCCGGTTCGGTACAACCGAACGCCTTCCCGTCTTCCGGCACCAGCGGATAGTATTCGTTTACTTCAAAATAAGGAATGGAGGTGTTTTCCGTCAGACAGATACATCCGTCCCTGACAACGTAGTCGGTGCCCCCCTCGTATTCCGTTTTCAGATCGTACGAACGCACCGAAAGTATTTCTTTGGGAGAAAACATCAGCGGCGCCATATCGTCCTTACCAATGAAAAGAAGCGTCTCGTTGTAAACGACGTTGCCCTCCCAATAGGGATAGATGTACGTTTCCAAATTGTATTTGTCGTATTCCAAAATAACTTCCTCCTCCGTTTTCGGTGGCGATGAATTACTCGGCTCCTGATTTTGCGGGGGCGTTTGCTCTTCGCCGCCGCATGCGGAGGAAAAAACCAACAGTACCGAGCACAAAAGCACGGTCAGAAATCGTTTCATGACTTTATTCCTCGATAAAGATTTTTTTACAGTTGTCCTCGCAGATGAACGGATGGCATTCGCCGCGTTCCGGATAGGTATTCGTCTTGATGATCGTATTGTTTCTGAATTGAACGTCTTCGGTGTTTTTTAAATACAGGACGCCGCCCGTAAACGTTTCGAACACGTTTTCTTCGATGACGATGTTTTTGTGATAGCCGTCCCGCTCCATTCCCGAAGCCAGCGAAGGCAGAAAAGCGATCGCGTAGTTGCCGTAATGATAGCCGCAATCCTCGAAACGGTTGGCGCGGATCACCACGTCTCTGACCGCGCTGCTTTCGTACCAAAAATCGGTATCTCCGACGAAATGCAGCCCGAACGCCGAGTTGTAAAAGGTATTTTCCTCGATGCAAATTTTCTTGGGAGAGGAAATGAGAAACCCGCGCGGACGATTGTTGCCGGTCGAACAGTTTTTAACTTCCACTTCTGGCATTCTGTCCGGATTGTCCACGATATCCCCCGCACTGATGCCGGATGTGTCGCCTTCTACCCGTATCTCCACCGTCTGCTCGTCGCAAAGCACCGAATCCAGTACGCGCAGCGTCTTTACGCTGCCTCGCACGCCGGGATTTAACACGCTGATACAGTCGCCTTTCCGATAGACGTTGATCCCGTATTGCTGAAAATGTTTCAGTTTTACGAAAACCCTGTCCCCTTCCGCACGGTCGACGACCGTGTAAATCCCGTGAACGTTGATGGCGTCGTCCATCATATTTTCCATCACACTGTTTTTGACAGAAATTTTGCCGAAACAGTTGACAAAGTGCAGGGCGTCGCAGTTGAGCGTAAGGCACCCTTTGCTGCGCTCCTGCAGCCGACATGTGAACCGATCGATCGAGATATCGCCGCACAGCTGGCAGACGATGCCCATCGAGCCGCTGTGCACGATCTCGATGTTTTCAAACTCCAACCCCGTGCAATCGGTACAGAACACGCTGCTGTTTTCGCGGCGCTCGTGCGTAATGGTCATCGTGTTGCCCTTGCGGAGCGTAGGGCTCACATTGCCGCAAAACCGCACACAACCGTTTTCCTGCTCCTCGACCATGTACACCTCTTCCGGGATGGGCGAGCGCTTGTCGATCTTCGCGTCCCGTCCGCACACCGCAATCGTCAGAATGCTGTTGTACGCGGGGCGCTTCAATACGCTGTCGTACTCCAAAAATAAATTGATGCCTTCGTTCAGATTTTGCTGCCACGTATCCGAAAAAAAGATAATCGAACCGTTTTCTACCCGATACGGAAATTTTTCGGCGTCTATGCGAAAATCAAAAAAATCCTTACCGCAGTTTTCTATCTTTCCCTCCGAATAGAAAGGTCTGTCCGTATCGATGACCACGTTTTTCAAACATATATTCTGACAGTTGTCCAAAACAAAGGGACTGATACGGCCCTTCATGATCAGCAGACTGCCGCCGAAATCCAAGACGACGTTGCGGCAATCTTTCAGATAGAATGCGATTTGCTTGACTCCGCTGTCGTTGTTCGATTGCCAGTAAAACGCCTGCCGCGTGTCTCGAGCGTCGATCTCATAGACCCCTTTCGGGATTTTATAATGCGTATCGCTCAAACACGATCGCACCGCCGCCCGTGATCGAGATCAAAATCGTCGTGTCCGAAAGAAGTTCGTATTCAAAGGACGCGTTGCTGATAAATTCCACGCTTCCGCGCGTGTTCGCCTTGCCGCCGTCGATCGTAAGGCGCACCGAGCTGTAAGGAATGTTCCATTCCAGCCTCTCCAACGCCGCCAGATCCACATAGCCCGTCGACGTGGAAAACGCCACTTCCTCGGAATTGCCGTAGTCCGAAAGACCCTGTATCGTACCGCTGATCTCATCTTTGCCGCGCACCTGTATGTACATCGCGTTGTAACGCTTGGTGTGCAGGTCGATGTCTTCCAGCATCACCGATCCGTCTTCCGCGCAGTTGAACGTGTGATACGTCGAAAACTCCTGATAGTTCAGGCCGTTGTCATCGTAATACGTGACCGAATTGTCGACAAATTCGTATCCGCCCTGTTCCGCCGTGTTCGGCCCGATCAGTTCGATCTCCACGCCTTTTTTCGTATACCGCTGCATATGGATCACATTCCCTTCGAACAGAATGTTGTCATTCCCCTCGTTGTACTGCGAAATATAATACTTGTCGATGGCGTTGTTGCGGTTGTTATACTGATGGTAGGAATCCTGCATTAGCAGCAGAAAATAAGCGTATGAGTTCAGATAACCCATACGCTTGTCGTTATTTATTGAGTTTATGACGTAAGACAGAAGCTATATAAAGGATATGAAAGTTATAAGCGATAATTTTTCGCGTTGACTTCTGCGAGAACTGTGCTACGATAGCCACAACGAACCCAAAAAATTTCGGAGGGTAACATCCGAAAAAGGAACAGAGATTATTTTATTTCTGAAAAGAAAATACCCAGCCAAAACTCTTTGTCTGTGACAAATAAGTTCGACTGGGTATCGTGTGGTGGAGATGATCAGACTCGAACTGACTACCTGTACGTTGCGAACGTACCGCTCTACCGGGTGAGCTACATCCCCACATAACGGGATATTCTATTTTTATGGAGATGATCAGGGCTTGCGGCTGCGCCGCAAAGCTCTCCGAGCACGAACTGACTACCTGTACGTTGCGAACGTACCGTTTCTTGCGGGTGAACAACATCTCCCTTTCGGGTCAAAATGCGGACAATCGCCGCCCGCACATTTGATGCTATAACAGTATAGCCGAAACCGCTGAATTTTTCAATCGTTTTTACCCCCTAAACGCAAAAAAATTAAAATTTTTTCTGCGCAGTCCGCCGCTCTCCCGCGCCCAAGCGAGGCTTGCCAAGATCCGAATTGCCCCGCACGGTTGACAGACGGGCTGCGGCATGGTACAATTTCCCAAAGCCGACGGAGGCACACATGCACACCCCTGCCTTTTCCGCAGCGGACTACGATAAAAAAATCAGGCAGACGGTGCCGTTTTACGATGCTTACTTTGAACAGGCCGCCGCTGCCGTACGGAACGTTTCAAACGCCCCGTCCGCTGGCTGGATATAGGCTGCGGCACGGGCAGAATGGCGGAATCGGCGTCCTCCTCCGTTCCGCTTGAAACCTTTGTCTTCCTCGCCCCCTCCCCGCAGATGCTCGCGATCGCAAGGGAGCGGTTTCCCCGCCCCTGCGCGCAGTTCCTGCCCCTTA
>CALVMA010000060.1 GCA_944341655.1 uncultured Clostridia bacterium
TCCACAAATGTTTCCGCGCTTTCATCGTAGGCGGGCTGATCTGTTGCGTCGGGCAGTTCCTGCGTACTTTTTTTGAGTACGTGCTGATGCTTTCGGGCGACGAACTTGCGGGCGCGACGTCCATGGCGCTGATCTTTTTAGGATGTTTGCTGACGGGCTTGGGCGTTTACGACCGCATCGGCAAAGCGGCGGGCGCGGGCTCGATCGTGCCGATCACGGGCTTTGCGAACAGCGTCTGTTCGCCTGCGCTGGAGTTTAAATCGGAGGGCATGATCACGGGCCTCGCCGCAAAAATGTTCACCGTCGCAGGCCCGATCATCGTGTACGGCGTGCTTGCGGGCACCGCCGTGGGCATTGTGTATTTCTTGCTCGGTCTATAAAATCTTTTGACGAAAGGCAAAAGACCGCAGGAGCGTGTCCTGCCCAAAGAGACGGCGGGGAAAAACAGCACGGCGCAAAGAACCGCCGAAACAACTTGCGCGCAAGATACGGGGCGGAAATCTCCGCGCAAAAAACCGCCGCAGAGCGCAAATTGCGCTCTGCGGCGGTTTAAAAATGCGAAGGCGCAGCCGTTCGGCTGCGCCTTCGCAACGCAAGGACAACAAAGCCTGCGCGCGTATTCGGGACAAGCTGCGCCTTTGCAACGCAAGGACAAAGCCTGCACGCGCGTATTCGGGGCAAGCTGCGCCTTCGCAATGCGGGGCCTTGCAAAACGCACGTAGGCGTTTTCAGGAATTAGATGCGGGGGGATTATTTTCCTGCGAGCACGTCCTGCATGTTGTATTTGCCAGCGGGTTTGCCGTACATAAATTTGGCGGCTTTTACGGCGCCTGCGGCAAAGACTTTTTTGCTGCGCGCGCTGTGGGAGATGGTGACGATCTCGTCTTCGCCTGCGAACATGACCTCATGTTCGCCGACGATCGTGCCGCCGCGCACGGCGTGAATGCCGATCTCGGTGTTTTTGCGGGCGCCGACCAGTCCTTCGCGTCCGCAGACGTAATTTTTTTCTCCGCCGAAGGCTTCGTTGACGCTCTCGGCGAGCATATAAGCGGTGCCGGAGGGGGCGTCTTTTTTCAGGTTGTGGTGTTTTTCGATGAGCTCCACGTCAAACGCGTTCCCCAAAAGAGCCGCCGATTCTTTGACGAGCTTTTGCAAGAGGTTGATGCCGACGGAAAGGTTAGCGGTCTTGAATACGGGGATATGTTCGGAAGCCTTTTCGATTTGGGCGAGCTGAGCGTCGGTGTAGCCTGTCGTGGCGAGAATGACGGCGCAGCCCGTGCGAGCCGCAAAATCGAGTATGTTGCCGAGGTTTGCGGCGCAGGAAAAGTCGATCACGGCGTTTACGTTCTCTTTTACGTCCGCAAAGCAATCGTAGACGGGAACGCCGCAGAGTTCGCCCTTTTTCAGGTCGACGCCGGCAACGCACCGCGTTTCGGCGTCGGCATTGACGAGTTCGAGGACGTTTCGGCCCATATGTCCGAAAATGCCGCAGATAAGAATATCGATCATAAGTTAGCTCCTTTTTAAACGTTGGGCGGGAATAGGCTTCGGCCGCGCATGGCATTGAGTATTCGCTTGCGCATCGCATCGAGCTTTTGCGTGTGCCGCCGTGAAATCGGCGGAGCGAAAGCGTGTGCCGCCGAAAAAATGCTCCCCGCGCGGGCGCGCGGGGAGAGGGTAACGTCATGCCGTGACGTTCAGCCCGAACTCTTTGAGCGCGCGGCGCAGAGCGTCCGCGTGCGCGGGTTCGATCACGGTCAGAGGCGCGCGCGGCGCGCCGCCGTCGAGCCCGATCATGTCTGCCGCAGCTTTTGCGCAGATGGGGTTGACTTCGGTGAAAAGGTTGTCGATCACGGGCAGCATTTTGTCCTGGATGGCGTTAGCCGCCGCGAGGTCGCCCGCTTTGACGAATTCGTACATTTGCTTTGTTTCTTTGGGCAAAATGTTGGAAGCGACGGAAATGAGCCCCGCGCCGCCGACGGCGAGAATGGGGAGATTGAGGTGATCGTCGCCCGAATACAGGTCGCATTTCCCGCGGATCATGCGTGCCGTGGTCACGATCTGTTCCATGTTGCCGCACGCTTCCTTGATACCTGCGACGTTTTCGATTTCCGCGATGCGTTTCATGGTCGCGGGCAGGATGTTTACGCCCGTGCGGGGCGGCACGTTGTAGCAAATGATCGGAATGTTTACGCAGTCCGCGATCGTCTTATAGTACTCGTACAATCCGTTCTGGGTGCATTTGTTGTAATAGGGGGTAACGACGAGCAGGCCGTCCGCCCCGAGTTTTTCCGCCTGTTTGCTTGCCCGGACGGCGTGAGCGGTGCAGTTGCTTCCGCTTCCGAACACGATCTTCGCGCGGCCGGCGATCTTTTTGACGGAAAAATTCATGACTTCCGTCTTTTCCTCTTCGGACATGGTGGCGGGTTCGCCCGTAGTGCCGAGGATGACCAGCGCATCCGTTCCGTTTTCGATCTGGAAATCGATCATTTTGCCGAACGCGTCAAAATTGACTTTTCCGTCCTTGCCAAACGGCGTGATCATAGCCGTAGCCGTTCCGTTCAAAAAATTCAGCATAGCAGTTTCCCCTGTTATTTGGTATTGATTGCGGCGAGCGTCTTTTGTGCGCGGCCGCGGTGGTTTGGCGAATGAGATTTACGCGGCGGACGGGAGCGTCCGCGCGATGGGAGGCGGATCAGATATAATTTTCGGCGCAGAGCAGTTCTGCCATGAGAACGGCTCCGCCGGCCGCGCCGCGCAGGGTATTGTGGGAGAGGCAAACGAATTTATAATCGAACACGATGTCTTCGCGCAGTCTTCCGAGGGAAACGGCCATGCCGTTTTCGAGCATGCGGTCGAGTTTTGCCTGCGGTCGGTTGTCTTCCTCGAAGTAATGGAGGAACTGTTTGGGGGCGGAGGGAAGTTTGAGTGCCTGCGGTACGCCGGAGAACGCAGCCCACGCCTTTAAAATTTCCTCTTTGGAAGGTTTTTTGTCAAAAGATACGAACACTGCCGCGGTATGGCCGTCGGAGACGGGGACGCGCAGGCATTGTGCCGTGATCTTGGGCGTATCGGCGTTGACGATGGCGCCGTTTTCGATGTGGCCCCAGATTTTGAGGGGTTCGCGTTCGGATTTTTCTTCCTCGCCGCCGATATGGGGGATGACGTTATCGAGGATCTCGGGCATGCGGTCGAAGGTTTTGCCCGCGCCGCTGATCGCCTGGTAGGTGCAGACGGCGACTTTGGAGACGCCGTATTTCAAGAGCGGGTGCAGGGCGGGAACGTAGCTTTGCAAAGAGCAGTTGCTCTTGACGGCGATGAACCCGCGTTTGGTGCCGAGGCGTTTTTTCTGTGCGTCGATGATCCGCGCGTGATCGGGATTGATCTCGGGGATGATCATGGGCACGTCGGGGGTAAAGCGGTGCGCCGAGTTGTTGGAGATGACGGGCACTTCCGCTTTTGCGTATTTTTCTTCGAGTGCTTTGATCTCTTCTTTTTTCATGTTGACGGCGCAGAACACGAAATCGACCATGGACGCGATCTTATCGATGTCTTTTTCGGCGTCGAGGACGATCATGTCGGCGAATTTCTCGGGAACGGGGGAGGTCGTCGCCCATCTTCCCGCGACGGCGTCGCGGTATGTTTTTCCCGCGGAAGCGGGGGACGCCGCGAGCGCGGTCACACGGAACCACGGGTGGTTTTCCAAAAGCAGGCTGAATCTTTGTCCGACCATGCCTGTTGCGCCGATGATGGCTACGTTGTACTGTTTCATTTCGATACTCCTGTAAAAAGTTTTGCGAGCCGCGCCGCAAAAAAAAGGCGGCGCAAAAGCACCGCTGTGAACAAGAATCGGCATTGTCCGTAACTTTCCCCCGCGATTGCGGGCAGGGTATTCGTAGCGGGCTAATAGTTCTCCACGTCGGTGACAGTCGCAAAGGTATTCTCCCTTGCGCCCAGCGTCAGGCTTTTGCTGCGGAAAAGCGTCTGCGCTTCGGCGGCGATGCCCTTTCTTTCCGCCCACCGCAATTTTGCGGCGGAAATACTCTTGCTCGTCCGCTCCTCTATTTCGCGAAAAACATTGTAGCATATCTTTCGGGAAAAGTCAAAGCATTTTTCGGGCGGGGCGGCGCCAAAATTCGGCAATGGGGGAAAATTTGCTTACTTTGCGCTTTTGTCAGGAAAATTTTTCGCCAGACAAGATAATTTAATTGAAAAATTTTGCGCTTTGTAGTACAATGAGATATAAGATTTTTGACTGCCGCCTTTCGGAGGCGGGGAGGTATTATGGCGCAAGGCGAAAAGAAAGGATTTATAGCCCGCATGCTCGAGGGAAAGGAGCGCGACGAAGAATATGCGAGAAGCACGCTCCCGACCAACCGCTGGGGGCTGTTCTGGGATATTTTCAAGGGAAGGTTTTCCAAACTCGTGATCGTCAACCTGCTGATGCTCATATTCTGCATTCCGCTGGTTGCCGTATATATTTTCCGTTATACCTGGGTGAACGTGATGGGGGCGACCTATCCTTTTTCCGGCGGATTGCTTATCGGGCTGGGCGCGTATCCCGACATGATCGGTTCGCCCGAGCAGATCATGCTTTCGGGCGATATGATGTTCGGCGCGCTGATGGTCGTGGCGGCGCTGATCGCGGCGGTCGGCATTTCGGGCGGCATGTACGTTATAAGGAACATGGTCTGGACGGAAGGCATTTTCGTGGCGAACGATTTCTGGCGCGGGATCAAGATCAACATCGTGGTGGTGTTGCAGTCGACGGTGTTCTATGCGGTGTGCCTTTACCTGTTTACCATGTCCATCGATTGGGCGCAGCTGATCCTTGCGGTCGGCGAAGGGAGCTCCGTTTTGATGACCATTTCCATAGCGATCTCTTACATTGCGATCGTGGTCGTGACGCTGATGTACCTGTGGATGCTGTCGATGGGCGGAAGCTATAAACTGAAATTTTTCCAGCTTCTGAAAAACTCCTTCCTGATGACGTTCGGGCTGATCTTCCAGAACGTGTTTTTCGTGGTGCTGATGGCGATCCCCGCCATTCTCGTGCTTTTGGGTTCTTTCTTCCAGATGATCGGGTTTATCATTCTGATCCTGTTCGGGCTTTCGTACATGCTTTTGGTCTGGCTGAACTATTCGCAGTGGGCGTTCGACAAATTCTTCGAATCCAAGCGCGAGGGCGGAAAGGTCAACCGCGGCATTTACGCCAAAGTCGGCAAGGGCGGTTCGCAGAGCAAGGCGGTGCAGGAGTATCAGGCGAACCTGGAGGCGGCGATGAGCGTCAAGAGCGATCTTTCTTCCCGCCCGATCAAGCCGATCACCGACGAATTGAAGGTGTACGAGCTTCCCGATTCTTTCTCGCGCGAAGACCTGAAAAAGCTGCGCGAATCCAAAGAGATCATCGTCGAGGACACGCTCAAGTATGCGGAAGAGCATAAGAACGACGAAAAATACGTGACGTACAACGCGCAGTTCGACAAGCCCGCGGAAGAAGACCCGAAGGACAAAAAGGCGAAGAAGAAAAAAGAGGCGGCGCCTGCGGACAAAAAACAGGACGGTGCGGACGGAGACAAGAAATGACGGAAGCGTACACATCGCTTGCGAAATGGTTTGAATATCTGAATGCAGACTGCGACTATGAAAAATGGTCGCAGTACTTGTATGGGCGGCTGAACGGTTTGGGCGTGAACGTCGGCAGGGGATTGGACATCGGCTGCGGCAGCGGCGCGTTCACCCGCGCGCTCGCGGCGCGCGGGTTCGACATGACGGGTTACGATTCCTGTGCGGAAATGCTTGCCCAGGCGGAACGGCTGGGTACCGGCCCGCGCGTGCGGTACGTCCTGTCGGACGCGCGCAGGATACGCGTTTCGGGCGGCAGGGCGGATTTTGCCGTCTGCGTCAACGACTGTCTGAACTACATTCCGCCGCGGGACGTGCCTGCCTTTTTTTCGCGCGTGCAGGGTTGCCTGCGCAAAGGCGGAGCGTTCATCTTTGACGTATCCTCTCCCGAAAAATTGCGGGGGACGATCGGCAGCAACACCTTCTGCGAGGACAGGGAAGAGATCGCGTATCTTTGGTTCAACACCCTCCTTCCCGACCGCGTGGAAATGGACGTGACGCTGTTCGTCAAGGGCAAAGACGGCAGGTTCGACCGTTCGGACGAACACCATACGCAATACATACACGAACGCGCGGCGCTTTCGGCCGCGGCCGAAGGCGCAGGCTCTGAGGTGCGCGCGCAAGAGGCCGCGCCCGCCGACCCCGCCGACACGGCCCCGATCAACCCTCCTTCCGTGCCAA
>CALVMA010000061.1 GCA_944341655.1 uncultured Clostridia bacterium
CCCTCCCGCGGAGCAAAGCCCCGCGGGAGGGCGCCCGTTTAAAAACGGCAGGCGTTCAGGGTGCTTGCGGACGTGGTTTACCGAGGCGGGGAAAAGTCCTGTTCGGATAAGTTGACAACGTGTCGGCGCATATAGTATAATAAAAAAACAGCATAATAAAAAGAAAAACAAGAAGGAGCGAAACAATGCGGGAAATGATCCGCGCGGAGGGCGTACGCAAGACGTTTACGCTGTCCAGGCGGCAAATGCAGATCGAAAAGAGCAAAACGAACAAGAAGGTGGCTCTGGACGGATTGAGTTTTACGGCGTACGAGGGGCAGATCTACGGCCTGCTGGGGCCGAACGGAGCGGGCAAGACGACGATGCTCCGCATATTGGCGACGCTGATCAAGGCGGATGCGGGCGACGCGTATGTGGCGGGGCATTCGGTATCGCGGGAGGCGGACAAAGTGCGTGCTTCCATCGGTTTTCTGACGAGCGAGCTCAAGCTGGAAGATTTTTTCACGCCTGCCTATCTGTTTACGTTTTTCGGCAGGCTTCACGGGCTGGAAGATTGTGAGATCGAGAACCGCCGCCGCGAGCTTTTTGAAAAATTCGGGATCGACCGTTTTGCGGAGGTCAAAGTGGGCGATCTTTCGACGGGCATGAAGCAAAAAGTTTCTCTTGTGATCTCGATCATTCACGATCCTGCGGTGATCGTGTTTGACGAACCGACGAACGGGCTGGACGTCCTGACGGCAAAGGTCGTGACGGATTTTCTGGCGGAACTGCGGGGGCAGGGCAAGAGCATCATAATATCGACGCATATTTTTTCGCTGGTAGAAAAGCTGTGCGACCGTGTGGGAGTGATCATCGGCGGAAAGATGGCGTGCGAGGGCGCGCTGGAAGAGGTTTGCGGCGGGCGCACGCTGGAAGATGCGTTTTTTGAAATTTATAAAGAGCGGGCGGTGGAAGCATGAGGAACGCATTTACGGTCTTGCGCAAGGAATTTGCCCGGTTTTTCAAGGACAAGCGGCTGGTGATCGGCACGCTGATCTTGCCGGGGCTTCTGATTTTTGTGTTGTATTCTCTGCTCGGTTCGGCTTTTTCCGAGACGGACAAAATTGCGGCGGTCAAGGTGATGAATCCGTCGGCGGTATTTACGGCTTATACGGACGCATTGAGCGAAGCGGCGCAGGAGCAAGGCGGCACGCTCGGGATTATGTTTGAAAATGCGAAAGAGACGGATACCGAGCAATCGCTTATGGAGGAGCTGAAGGAAGGGAAGATCCAGGCGGTCGTCATTTTTCCCGAAGGCTTTGACGGCATGCTGGTACCTTCCTTGCAAAACAGGCCGAACGTAGCGGTGCGTTACAATTCTGCCGACAGTTTTTCGCTGCGCGCGTACAACAGCGTAACGTCGATCATGGACGCATGGGAAGACGGAATGAGCGGGATATTCGATATCAACGCGGGAGAAAGCGGCGACATATCGACCGCGCAGGAGGCTGCGGGGTCTTATTATGCGATGCTGCTGCCCTTTCTGATCCTGACTTTCTTATACAGCGCATGCATGGGGATCGCGCCCGAGTCCATTGCGGGGGAGAAGGAGCGCGGCACGATCGCGACGCTTCTCGTCACGCCGGTCGGGCGCGGGGAGCTGGTCGTGGGAAAGATCGCGGCGCTTTCCGTGCTGTCCGCGCTTTCGGCGATCGGTTCGTTTATCGGCACGTTTCTTTCCATGCCGAAGCTGATGGGCGGGAGCATCGGGGATATGTTTTCGGCCTATTCCGCGGGCGCGTATTTTGCATTGTTTGCGGTGATGCTTTCGGCAGTGCTTTTGATCGTATCGCTCATATCCATCTTGTCGGCGTTTGCAAAGAGCGTCAAGGAAGCGACGACGTTTGCCGTGCCCGTCATGATCTTGGTCATGCTGTTGGGGCTTTCGAGCATGCTGTTCGGGACGGTGCTTTCCTGGCCTGTATGTTTGATCCCCGTGTACAACTGCGTGCAGGTCATGTCGCAGATTTTTTCCATGCAGTTTTCGCCGCTCTGCCTGCTCGTTACGTTGCTTTCCAATGCGGTGTACATTGTCTTGCTCGTCCTGGTGCTGACGAAGATGTTTAAAAGCGAAAAGATCATGTTCAATAAATAACCCCGAAAAGGGGATCGCATAAACCGATGTGCGCAAAAGCCGCAGGGCGCAAAGAAACTCTTTGCGCCCTGCGGCTTTTGTTACAAAAATTTTTTCGCAAAAATTTTAAAACCGTGCCGCGCTTTTTGTTTTGGGGGCGGCGTTATTTTATTTCGGGATCGGGAGGGGCGGCGGGAGGGATGTCCCCGCCGAGCTCCTCCTTTGCGTGTTTTTTCTCGTGCGGAGGGTAATGTTTGGGTTTTCCGAAGAGGTTATAGAAGAGGGAGGCCAAATTGACGATGATGAGGGTGTTGGATAAAAGGGCGGAAAACTCGTTCAGGGTATAGTCGGAAAGGAAAGAAGCGCAGAGCAGGAGGATGAGCGTATAGATGCGCACGCAGGTTTTTGCGATTTTGAATTTCCGCAGGCGCTGGTTGGGGGAGCCTTTGCTGAACAGGTAATATTCGTAGATATAGACGAGGGAGATGAGAATGAAGCCCAAGGCGAAAGGAGGGATGAGCAAAAGCCCCAGTTTTCCGTGCTTGGTGAAAGTGATGCAGGCGACGACGAGGTATCCCGCGTATAAGACGAGATAGAGCACGCGCCCGAACAAGAATTTTGTTTTCAGCCAGCGGACGACTTTCTTGTAATCGGTGTTGTCCTTCGAGATGTTGCGGATGACGTCGTACTGCGTCGTATTTTGGTTTTGGAGGGCGGAGCGTTCGGCGTTTTCTATGTTTTTAAAGCTCTGGATGCGATATTTCGGCGGTTTTCCCGAACGAAGGGAAAGCCTTCCGATGATGCAGAAGGCGGCGATCCCGCCTGTGTGAGATACGGCGTAAGTGATGAAAAAGGAAAATCCGCGTTGCGGCATGGCGCGCGTGAAAAAGGCGAGAAGGTACAGCCCTGTATTCAACAGCAGAATGAGCAGGAGCGAAAGGACGAAAGCCATGGCGGTCACGACGGTGGGGGAATATTTTCTGCCCGTGTGTTCTTTTCGTGCCTCGGCGAGGGAAGACAGAATGCAAAATACGGTCATGGCGACAGTAAAACCGCCGACGAGCGGGGAGAGGGAGATAAAGAGCAAAGTTTTGGCGGAATACATTCTGTTGAGGAGGAAAACGGCGGAGGAGATGCAGATGCCGATCTCGACGGCAGGCGGGATATAGAGGCGGAATTTTTTTTGCACGAACACGGGCAGGGACATAAGGGCGAGTTCGAAGGCGGTAAAAGCGGCGAAGCCGACGAGGGTAAGCAGGGAGCCCTTATGCCAAAGGAAATAGGAAAGTGCGGAAATGCCGAAAGAAAGCAGCAGGAAAGCCGAGCAGACGATATAGACGACAGCCGTCGATTTTTTACCGAAAACTTTTTCGAGCACGGCGCACCTCCGATTTTTTTTCTATTATACACGAAAAAATTTTTCCATGCAACCAAAGAGCGCCGCGGCGCGGCATGTTTGGCGCATTTTGCGGTGCGGGTGCGGATAAAATCATTCTAAAACGTTGGACAGGCGCATAGAATACTTTATACGTTCGGGAGGGTGTGCGCATGGAGATTTGGAAAGCGGCGGTACTTGGCGCGGTGCAGGGCTTGACGGAATTTTTGCCTGTGTCGTCGAGCGGGCATTTGCTGCTGTTTGAGCGGCTGCTGGGGGCGGATACGGGCGGAGCGGATATGTTTTTGGGGATCATGCTCCATGCGGGGACGCTCGCGGCGGTGCTGTTTGTGTATGCGCCGCAAATTTTCCGTCTGCTGACGCAAGATCAAAAAAAGCTGTGGCTGCTTGTTTTGGCGACCGTTCCGGCGGCGTTGGCGGGGGTATTTTTGGGCGATGTGACGGATCGGATCTTTTTCGGCGGGGAATGGCTGTGGGCGGCGTTTGCGTTGACGGGCGCGCTTTTGCTGTATGCGGACGGGCGGCGGACGTACGTTTTGCGCCCGTTAAACGTGAAAAGCGCGCTGACCGTAGGCGTTGCGCAGGCGTTTGCGATCGTGCCCGGGCTTTCGCGCAGCGGCACGACGCTCGCGGCGGGGATCGCCGCGGGAATGGGCAAGGAAGACGCGGCGGATTTTTCTTTTCTGTTGAGCATTCCGATCATAGCGGGAGCGATCGCGGCAGAGCTTTGGAAAACGTTGAAAAATCCTCTGTACGTTGCGGCGATTTCGTGGCAAAGCCTTGCGGTCGGCACCGTTTGCGCGGCGGTATTCGGATTCTTTTCGGTGCGCTGGATGCTGCGTTTGGTCAAAGGCAGGCGGCTGTACGGTTTTTCCGTATATCTGTTTCTCCTGGCGGCGGTCTTGCTGGTTTTGAAAATTGTTGCGTGAATAGGTATAATCCGTATTTCTCGGCGCATACTGCTTATATCTCAATCAGGAGGTGTTACGATTATGAGATTGAATTCCGGTGATACGGCGCCTAAATCGGCGAATTACAAAGTGGTGGGGCCGAACGGCGAGTCCATGGGCTGTGTGTATATGAAGGAAGGCGAAACGCTTCCTCCC
>CALVMA010000062.1 GCA_944341655.1 uncultured Clostridia bacterium
AGCGAGATCGGCGCGGCGTTCGACCGCGCGGCGGCGGAAACGAAAAAGCCGACGCTCATAGAATTTATCATTGACAGGGAGCTGGACATTCTGCCGATGGTTCCGGGCGGGAACGCGCTTTCGGAAATGGTGACCGAATATAAAAAGGAGGGGAAGTGAGATGGATACGAGCGTGAAGAAGAGATGGGTTTCGCTGTATGTGGAAAACGACGTCGGCGTGCTGGCGAAGATATCGGGGCTTTTTTCGGGGAAATCGTACAACCTTTCCAGCCTGACGGTGGGTGAAACGGAAGATCCGACGGTATCCCGCATGACGATCAGCCTGTACGGCGACGATAAGACGTTTGAGCAGATCAAAAAACAGCTCAACCGCAGCGTGGAAGTGATCAAAGTTCTGGATTTTACCGATCTTCCCATTCATAAGAAAGAGATACTGTTCATCAAGATGCACAGCCTGCGCCGCGACGAAATGGAGGACGTATTCCGTTCGGCGGCGATGTTCGGCGTGACCGTTTCCGATTACGATAAAAATTCTTTGATCTTGGAGAGCGTCAAAACGGAAGCGGAAAACGACGAAGTGCTCAAATACTACAAAAAATATTTTCTGACGCGTATGGAAGCGGTGCGCGGCGGCTCTGTCGCGGTGGAATCGGTAAGCCGAAGCGATCGGTAAGCCGAAGCGATCGGTAAGCGATCCCGTCGGGCGGGCGCGCTTTGCCGCTTGAAGCGATATTTCGACAAAAAAAGCCGCACGGGAGGCGCATTTTAGCGCCTCCCGTGCGGCTTTTTAAGTGTTTGCACGCGCCGCGGCCGTTGGGTTCGCGGTTTTTTAAGTGTTTGCGCAAGCCGCGAACCGTTGGGTTCGCGGCTTTTTAAAGCATGGCGCACGCCGTATTCGCTCCGTGCGGGGAAGCGTCAGGAATTTTGTTCGGGCGGGGCGGGCCGCAAATTTTTGGGAATGAATTTATTTTTTTTGACCGCCTCGTAGGCGAGGACGGTGGCGGCGACGCCCACGTTGAGGGAATCGCAGCTTCCCTCCATGGGAATGGCGATCATCTCATATGAGCCGTCGTACCATTCGCGGGAAATGCCGTAGCGTTCGCTGCCCATGACGAGCGCCGTTTTTTTGCCGAAAGGCTCGTCGTAATAATAAAGTTTAGCCCGCGTGTCGGCGAGGTAAACGGTGAAAGCGTTTTTATCCAGCCAATCGCGGCAGGCGGCGACGGTATCGAATTCGAAGAAAGGAACGGACAAGACGGCGCCCTGGCTTCCCTTGATGAGTTTGGGGTGCGTCATGCGCGCTTTGCGGTTGCAAAGGAAGACGGCGTCCACGCCGGCGCCGTCGGCCATGCGGAGCATCGTGCCGATATTTCCGGGGATCTCCACGCCGTCGAGCACGAGCAAGACGGCGTCTTTTTGCGGGCGGAAGGCGTTCAGGTCGTGTTGAGGGAGCCTGGCGAGCGCCATAAGGCCGTCCGGCTGGCCGCGTTCGGAAATTTTCTCGTATGTTTTGGCGGAAACGGTAAAGAGTTCCGCCGTTCTTGCGGCGAGTCTGTCCGCGAGCGATGCCGCCTGTGCGGTGCGGATGTGTTCGGGGCACAGGATGAGGCTGTCGAGGGGGGTTCGGAACTTTTCGCACAGCGAGAGCATCCAGATGCCTTCCGCGACGAAAAGTTTGTGCGGATTGGGTTTGGAGTTGGAGATCACGCCTTTGATCTGTTTGATTTTCGGGTTCTGTTCGCCGATGGGCAAAAACGCATGGCTTTGCAGGACCTCGCCGATGGTCGTATTCATACATATCATGGTATCATTTTTTTTGCGGTTCGTCAAGCGGTCCGTGCGAAAGTTTGGGCACGCAAAGGCAGTTGTCGGCATATAATGCAGAGAACACTTTTACAACGGACGGAACGAGGATATGCAAAAGGGAAACGCGGTGCGGGCGGCGCGTGTCTGTCACGCGGGCGTAATCAATCAGGCGATCATAACGAACGTGACGGCGGTACTGTTCGTGCCGTTTATGCGGATGTACGGATTTACATATGTGCAGTTGGGGCTTCTGACGGCGGCGGGGTTTGCGGCGCAGCTTGCCGCAGACCTTCTTTTGCTGTTTTTCATCGACCGCATATCGCCCAAACTTCTGGCGGGTGTTGCCGCGTCGTTTTCCTGCGGCGGTCTGCTTTTCTACGGTGTTCTGCCGTGGTGTTTCGACAGGGATCTGTACATACCCATATTGGCGGCGACGGTGGTGTTTGCCTTTGCGGGCGGGATGCTGGAAGTGGTACTGTCCAATGCGGCGGAGGCGCTGCCGAAAACGGAAGGGGGCGGCGTATGCCTTCTTCATACGGTGTACGCGTGGGCGCAGGTGGGGCTGGCGCTGTTTTTGCTGGGATTTTTCGGCGTGGCGGGAACGGAGCGTTGGAACATTGCAGTGCTTGTGCTTGCGGCGGTGCCGGCGTCCGTGCTGGTCTTGCTTTCGCGTGCGCAGCTTCCGAAGACGCGAAAGACGGCGCCGGTGCGGACGGTATTCAGGCCCTTTTATCTGTTTGCGGTGCTTGCGGTGTTTTTCGGGTACGGGGCGGAGGTGGTAATGAACCAATGGATCTCGTCGTTTGCGGCGGAAACGTTCGGAGCCGAACGGGCATCGACGGTCGGGTGTGCGCTGTTTGCTGCGTGTCTCGGGATCGGGGGCACGGTCTATGTTCTTGCGGAGCGCAGGCGGCAGACTCCGCCGCTGCCCTTGCTGATCGGTGCGGCGCTTGCCGCCTGCGGCATGTATCTGTTGGCGGCGCTCTCGGCGGCGCCGCTGTGCGCGCTCGCGTTTGCGGTGCTTTGCGGCGCGTTTGCGGGCGCGCTTTCGCCGGGGTCGATGTCTGCGGCGGGAGATTTTCTTCCGAAATCGGGCGGCTGGCTTCTTGCGTCGCTGGCGCTTTCGCAGGATATCGGCGCCGCGGTGCTTCCGGCCGTTTCGGGTGCGATCACGCAGGCGTATTCCATGCGCACGGCGTTTTTTATCCTGTCCGCCGTGCCGCTTTTGGCGGCGGGATGCCTTGCGGCGATGTTCTTCATGCGGCGTTTGGCCGCAAAAAATGCGCTTCGGGACGGGCCGCCGCTGATAAAATCGTAAAAAAGCGGCGTTTTGTTTCTTTTTTTTCCGAACAGGGCATATATTTGGTAGCGGCAACAAGTATTTTTATGGTACAATACTGTACAAATCCAAACGATAGCAGGGGTTATGGAGAAAAAAGAATTGGAGCAGGAG
>CALVMA010000063.1 GCA_944341655.1 uncultured Clostridia bacterium
GGCGGTAAGCACGTGGCGGATGCTTCCGTCACGGTATAACGCATCGTAAATGTCGAGAACACAGCCGCCGGGATACCCGAATACGGTATCCACGCCCTGTTCTTTAAGACATCGGATAAGGATGTCCGCACCGTTCAGATTCATAATTTCTCCTTTTCCATGTAAAAAAACAAAATGGTTTCCGTACTATTTTAAACGAAAAGGGCAACCTATGTCAAGTAATTTGATTTTTGCACGGAGCGGTGAAGGCATGAAACAAAAAAAATTTTTTGCCGATGCACGCCGTGCCTGCGCAAAAGCGGGAAAAAAGTTGCGAAAGAGACGCAAAAACAGTTGACAAAAAAAGCGCGATACTATAAAATTAGAAAGCACTTTTACGAAAGGGCGATATCGCGGGGTGGAGCAGTTCGGTAGCTCGTCGGGCTCATAACCCGAAGGTCGCAGGTTCGAATCCTGCCCCCGCAACCAAAATCGGAAAGGGTGCGAATGTCCGCGCATTGCGCGGACATTCGCAGAAAATTTCCTTCCGTACAAAAGAATGGCGGCGTAGCTTAGTTGGTTATAGCGATCGGTTCATACCCGATAGGTCGTAGGTTCGAATCCCACCGCCGCTACCAAACCGAGGATAAGGGCGCATCTTGCGCCCTTTCTTCATGTCTCAAACTTCGGTCATTTACGTTTTAGTAAACTCCCTCGTCCTCGCATTTGAAAGTCCGCAGCCTGCAACCCTTCTGCTCGGTTTGAAGGCAGCGTTTTTATCCGCCGAATCCGCATAAAGGGATCACGGAAGAAAGGGCGAAAACGCGCCCGCCGCCGGTAGATTGCAGGCGGGTGCGCGCAGGAACGCCGCAAAAGAGCCGAGCGCAAATTTTTTGCGCTCGGCTCTTTGTTTTTTGGGCGGCGGAGGGATATGATATTTCGGAAGAGCGTGCGGACAACATCGCTGGCCAAAGGGGGGATATTCCGCGAATTTTTTTAAGGGAGGATGCCGTAGCCGCCGCTCACCGCATCGCGAAACCAGGGGATATGCGGCGGGCAGAAGGTGAAGAGTGCGAACAGGAAGAGGATGCAGGCAAAGGCGATGCCTGCGGCGGAAGGGGAAATTCCCTTTGCATAGCGGCAGAAATGCAGGCCGCAGAGCTGGCCGAGCGTGAGGGCGAGAAGCAGGATGAGGATATCGACCCAAAGGATCTCTTTTCCGAACGCGCCCGTATAGAAATAGTAGAGCAAGGGCATGGCGAGCAGAGAGACGGTCAGGGAAGCCAAGGCGCCCGCGAACCATTTCTTTTTGTCGATCGGCTGTTTGTCTTTGCGGAAAGCGTAATACAGCCACCACCAGAGAATGACGGGCAGAAGGACGAGTTTGGAGTGTTCCCAGACGCTCTCGTTGACGGGGGCGAAGATCCCGATGAGCAGGTTTTTGCCCGAAAATTCGTATAAAAAGTGCATGGCGGATCCGACGGCGAAAAGGACGGGAATGCCTGCCAGGATCCAGATCTCCGTTTTTTGCAAATTTTTCAGGCGCATAAAAGTTCCTCCCGCGGGGCAAAGCGTTGCATAAAGCATTGTATATTGTATGCGGCAAAGTGCGCGCGGTATGCAGGGGTGTTTTAAAAGGCGGAAATTTTGCGGCAGAACAAAGCGGCAGTGCGCGCGGCTTTCGCCGCGCGCACTGCCGCTCAAAGACGAAGTTTAAAAAAGCGGCGGAGCGCAAATTTTTGCGCTCCGCCGCGAAAGTTTTCAGTCGGTTTGTTGTTTTCAGTCGGTTTGTTATTCGGGGAAGAGTTTTTTGATCATCTGGCCGACGTACTGAACGGGTACGAGTTGGATCTTTTCCTCAAATTTTTTTACGCTTTTAAAATTTTTTGCGGGGAAAACGACGCGTTTGAACCCCATTTTGACGCATTCGTTGACGCGTTTTTCGGCGAACGTGACGCCGCGCACCTCGCCCGTCAACCCGACTTCGCCGAACACGGCGGTGTATTTGTCGATGGGCTGGTTGCGGTACCCGCTCGCGAGCGCGGCGCAGACGGCGAGATCGACGGCGGGCTCGTTCAGGCGGATGCCGCCCATCGCGTTGAGGTAGACGTCCTGGTTGAAGAAGGGCAGGCCGCACCGTTTTTCCAGCACGGCGATGAGCAAAACGAGCTTATTGTAATCGATGCCGAGCGGCATGCGGCGGGGGAGTCCGTAGGAAGTTTTTGCCATGAGCGTCTGGATCTCGACCATCATGCAGCGGTTTCCCGTTTCGGAAGGGGTGACGCAGCTTCCTGCGGCTTCGCCGCGGCTTTCGGAGAGAAAGATCCCCGAATAGTCGGAAACGCCGTAGATGCCTTCGCCCGTCATTTCGAACACGCCCACCTCCTGCACGGAACCGAAGCGGTTTTTATAAGCGCGCAGGATCTTGAAATTTTCTTCGCGTTCGCCCTCGAAGTAGAGCACGGTGTCCATGATGTGTTCGAGCACTTTCGGCCCCGCGAGCGCGCCTTCCTTCGTGACGTGCCCGACGATGAAAAAGGTAATGTTCCTGTTTTTTGCGATGCGCTGCAATTTTCCCGCGCATTCGCGCACTTGTCCGACCGATCCCGCGGCGGAAGAAAGTTCGCTCGTGTAGACAGCCTGAATGGAGTCGATGACGACGAATTTCTCGTCCGTGATCGCCTCTTCGATGTCTTCGAAGCAGGTTTCGTTGAGAAGGAGCAGGTTGGAAGAATCGAGTTTGAGCCGCGCGCAGCGCATTTTGACCTGCGAACAGCTTTCCTCGGCGGAGACGTACAAAACTTTCTGTGTTTCGGAAAGGTGTGCGGAAACCTCGGTGAGCAAGGTGCTCTTGCCGATCCCCGGATCGCCGCCGATGAGAACGAGTGAACCGGGCACGATACCGCCTCCCAGGACGTTGTCCAGTTCTGCAATGCCCGAAGATACCCGTTCGAATTTTTCTTCGCGCACCTGCGAAAGGGGCACGGGTTTCAGGGAAGCCGCCGAACGTTCGCGCTTTGCGGCTTTCGGGGCGGGAGCGGCCGTTTCGGAGATTTCCTCGACGAGCGTTCCGAATTTTCCGCAGGAAGGGCACCTGCCCAGCCATTGCGGACTCATTGCTCCGCATTCGGAGCAAACATATACGGATTTCGATTTTGCCAAAGTCAGTCCTCCTCTCGGAAAAATTCCGTCATAAATTCAGGTCGTTCAGGTTATTGTTTAGTAGTTTTATATATCGAATTGATTGAGGTTGATTAGAAAATTTCTCCGTTTTCATTTTTCCGTCGACATAAAAACCATTCTTTTGGTAAAAATTTCTTGCGCGAGTATTGTCTTTGAACACCCAAAGATATATTCCGCGATATATCGGCGTAATTTCTGAAAGTGCTTTTGACATCAAAAGTTGTCCTAATCCTTTGCCCCAATATGGTTGCAATGTGTAGAGGGAAACGATTTCAGCAAACCCATTTGAATCTGTGTCTCGGGCTGGGCGGTAAAATATCATACCGCAGGGAGTTTTTCTGTCGTGAGCAATCAAAAAACGATTCAGGGAGTCTTCTAACATAATAGAGAATACAGCCGCATATTTTTCTCTGTTTGCAGTGGCGTTCAGTTCAGTCGTAGGAAGTAAATTTATATAAGCCTGTTTCCAGGATTCCGTTAAGATTTCAGCCAATGCGGAGGCGTCGTATTTGTTTGCCGGTCGGATTGAATAAGATACGTTCATAATCATACTTTTTTATTTCGAATGCAGCACCACATTTGCCGTCACGGTAATGCCTTCGCCGCGGCCGAGGGATCCCAGCCCCTCGTTCGTGCCTGCCGAAATTCCGACGTTCCGTTCGGAAATTTGCAATACGTTTGCGATATTTTGTTTCATCTGCGCAATAAACGGGGCAAGTTTGGGCTTTTGCGCCACGATCGCCGCGGAGACGTTCCCGACGGCAAATCCTTCTTTTTTTATAAGCTCTTTCACTTTTGCGAGCAAAACGAGGCTGTCGGCGCCCTTGTACTGCGGGTCGGTGTCGGGGAAGTAGTGCCCGATGTCAAAAAGCCCCGCCGCGGAAAGGAGGGCGTCCATGACCGCGTGGACGAGCACGTCGCCGTCGCTGTGCGCGACGAGTCCGCTCTCCGAAGGGATTTTCACGCCGCCGAGCGTAATGAACTTTTCCGCTTTTCCGAAGGCGTGGGTGTCGATGCCGATGCCCGTGCGCGTTTGCGCCATACAAAAATCCTCCCTGAAAGTGAGTTTGACGTTGGCCTTTTCGCCCGCGAACAGCCGCGGCGGGGCAACGTATTTCGCAAATACGCCCGCATCGTCGGTAAACGAATCCTGCGGCGCGATCTTGCGGTAGGCGGAAAGCAACAGCGGAAAGGAAAATCCCTGCGGCGTCTGTACAAAAAACGTGCTGTCGCGGTCGAGTTTGCCGCACACCATGCCGTTTTGCGCGGAGACGAGGGTATCCGTGCAGGGCAGGGAGCAGACGGCGCTTCCGAACGAACGGGCGGTGCCGATGCAATCGCGGATGATTTTCGGGGAAACGAAAGGGCGCGCCGCGTCGTGGATGAGCACGTAATCGGGGGGCGTCTGTCCGATAGCCAGAAATTCCAGCGCGTTCTGCACCGACTGCGTGCGCGTTGCTCCGCCGTTTATAAGGCGCACGTTTGCAAAGTCCGAAAGGAGGGAAGAAATTTCCGCGCGGTCGCATTCGCGGACGCAGACGCAGATCGTGCCGATCTGTTCTTCCGCGGCAAAGGCGGACACCGTGCGCCGCAGGACGGGAACGCCGTCGTAGTTTTGCAGTATTTTGTTTTTCTCAAATCCCGTGCGGCTGCCCGAACCCGCCGCAGGAATGACGGCGGCGATCTTCATGACTGCGTGCCGTCCGAAATGATCTCGTAGAGCGTTGCCGCCTCGTCTTTTTTGACCGTCTCTTTGAGGGCGAGCACGCGGAATCTGAGCGAACCCGCCGAAAATTTCAGTTCGACTTCGTCGCCGACTTTCAGGTTGTAGGCGGGTTTGACGTCCTTGCCGTTGACGCTGACCTTTCCCGCTTTGCAGGCGTCGCCCGCAACCGTCCTGCGCTTCAAAATGCGCGAAACTTTTAAAAATTTATCGATCCTCATAAAGAAAACTCCTCCGCAGGCGCGCGTTTTTTGCAAAAAGCGCGCGCCTGCGCTTCCGATGCAAACAAAAAAATTCCCGCAAGTTTTGACGAAAAGGCGCGATTTTTGTCCGTTCGCGGAAAAATTCAAAAATTGCCGTAAAAAGCTGTTGACAAATTTTTGAATTTTTTATATAATATCAAACTGTATCATTATGGAGTATAATGTGCTTTTTGCCCTTTTTCGGGGAAACAAGGAAGCAAAAACAAAGCGATTCCGCACTCCCGCGCCCTTTATTTCTATAATAATGATTGGAAAGGGAACGCCGCGACGATGTTTTTGTCTGCTCAAAGCATTATACCGCAAAATTCCACAGTTGTAAAGAGGCGGAGGATAAATGAGCGAAAAAATTTTTTTTCGCGTCTGCCGGATAGCCGCGGTGATTTCGCGAACCATGGAACGAAAACTGTTAGGAGCGTGTGATTGATGAATTTACCCATTCAAAAGTACGGCAAGACGGAAAGACGGAAATTCGGCAGCATCAATGAGGTGATCGATATTCCCGATCTCGTCGAGATCCAGAAGGAATCGTACAGAACGTTCATCGAGGAGGGGATCGGCGAAGTATTCGAGGACTTTTCGCCCATCACCGACCATGCCGATCACTTCGAACTGTATTTTCTCGACCATGAATTCGGCACAAAGCCCAAGTACGACGAAAAGGAATGCCGCAACCGCGACGCAACGTATGCGCTGCCTTTGCGGGTAAAAGTCCGCCTCGTCAACAAAGTCAAGGAGGAAGTGATCGACCAGGACGTGTTCATGGGCGATTTCCCTCTGATGACGGACAACGGTTCGTTCATTATCAACGGTGCGGAGCGCGTCATCGTATCCCAGCTCGTCCGTTCGCCCGGCGCATACAACGAGTCGGAGAAGGACAAGTCCGGCCGCGAGATGTTCAAGACGACCGTGATCCCCAACCGCGGCGCATGGCTGGAATTCGAGCAGGATTCGCAGGGTGTGCTGTGGGTGCACGTCGACCGTAAGCGCAAGATCTGCGCCACGGTGCTTTTGCGTGCGCTCGGTTTCGGTTCGGACGTCGCCATCCGCGAGATCTTCGGCGACGAAGAGCGCATGATCGCCGCGACCATCGAAAAGGATACGGCAAAGAGCGAGCAGGACGGCCTGATCGAGCTGTACCGCCGTCTTCGTCCCGGCGAAGTGCCGACGGACGATTCCGTGCGTCAGCACCTGCACAACCTCTTTTTCGATCCCCGCCGTTACGACGTGGTGAAAGTGGGGCGTTACAAATTCAATAAAAAGCTCAACGTGGCGTACCGTCTGCCCGGCTGCATCGCCGCCGACGACATCTTCGATCCCGAAACGGGGGAGATCATCGTTTCCAAAGAGGAAAAGATCACCGAAGAGCAGGCAAAGCGCATTCAGAATGCGGGCATCAACACGGTGGAAGTGTTCGTATCCGACGAAAAGGCGGGGCGCATCCGTCACCGCATCATCGGCAACAACACGGTGGATTTTTCCGCCCTGTCGGACAAGAACCCCAAATCGTTCGGGCTTCTTCCCACCGTTTATTATCCGAACTTTGTGTTTTCGAAAGAGATCGCCGCGGCCTGCGACAACGGGGACGTGGAGACGGTCGCCGAGCATTATATGGACAAGATCAACGCGGTGTATTTCACCGTGGAGACCAAAAAGACGGACGACGAAAAGGCGGAAGAGCGCAAGAACCGCGAAAAGCGGCACGAAAACCGCATCAAATTCGTTGCGGCGTGCAAACTTTTCCATGAAACTTTAAACCGTCCCGAGGTGAGCGTCACGGCGGAGGAGAAGAAGATCATCCGTCCGCTCGTGGAAAAGCTCAACCACAGACATATCACGGTGGACGACGTCATCGCCGCCGTATCCACGAACCTCGACCTGCGTTACGGCATCGGCACGATCGACAACATCGACCATCTGGGCAACCGCCGCGTGCGCAGCGTCGGCGAGCTGTTGCAGAACCAGCTCCGCGTGGGCATCGCGCGCCTGGAGCGCCTCATCAAAGAGCGCATGGGCACGCAGGATCCGAACGAAGTCACGCCTTCGGGGCTCATCAACGTGCGTCCCGTGACGGCGGTCATCCGCGAATTTTTCGGATCTTCCCAGCTGTCGCAGTTCATGGACCAGACCAACCCGATCGCAGAGCTCACGCACAAGCGCAAACTTTCCGCGCTCGGTCCCGGGGGGCTGAACCGCGACCGCGCGACGTTCGACGTCCGCGACGTGCACCACAGCCATTACGGCCGCATGTGCCCGATCGAGACGCCGGAAGGTCAGAACATCGGTCTTATCTCCTCGCTTGCGACGTTTGCGAAAGTCAACGAGTACGGCTTTATCATGAGCCCGTACCGCAGGGTGCACAGAGAGGGCAGGGACGAGCACGGCCATCCCACGGTCATCCGCGTCACGGACGAGGTGGATTACCTCACCGCGGACGAGGAAGACAAATACGTCGTGGCGCAGGCGAACGAACCGCTGCATGCGGACGGCTCGTTCGTCAACGAGCGCGTATCCTGCCGCCGTCAGGCGGAGATCACGCAGCTGCCGCGCGAAATGATCGACTATATGGACGTTTCCCCGAAACAGCTCGTTTCGGTCGCGACGGCGCTCATTCCGTTCCTGGAAAACGACGATACCAACCGTGCGCTCATGGGTTCGAACATGCAGCGACAGGCGGTGCCTTTGCTCAAAACGGAAAGCCCGATCGTGGCGACGGGCATCGAGGCGGCGATCGCGCGCGACTCGGGCGTCATGGTCAAGGCGAAGGAAGCGGGCGTCGCGGTCGGCGTCGCGTCCGACCTCATCCGCATCCGCCGCGACGACGGGATCGTGGACGAATACAAACTCAAAAAATTCGAGCGTTCCAACCAGGGCACCTGCCTCAACCAGCGCCCGATCATCAACACGGGCGACCGCGTGGAAAAGGGTGAGATCATTGCCGACGGCCCTTCCACCAACAACGGCGAGCTCGCGCTCGGCAAGAACATTCTCATCGGGTTCATGGAATGGGAAGGCTACAACTACGAGGACGCTATCCTGATCTCCGAAAAACTCGTGCGCGAAGACGTGTTCACGTCCGTGCACATCGAAGAGCATGAAACGGAAGCGCGCGACACCAAACTCGGCGAAGAGGAGATCACGCGCGACATTCCGAACGTCGGCGACGACGCTTTGAAAGACCTGGACGAAGACGGCATCATCCGCGTGGGTGCGGAAGTGGGCAGCGGCGACATTCTCGTCGGCAAAGTGACGCCGAAGGGCGAAGCGGAGCTGACGCCCGAAGAGCGGCTTCTGCGCGCCATTTTCGGCGAGAAGGCGAGGGAAGTGCGCGACACCTCCCTGCGCGTGCCGCACGGCGAAGGCGGCATCGTCGTGGACGTCAAGATCTTCACGAGAGAAAACAAGGACGAACTTTCCCCCGGCGTGAACAAGCTCGTGCGCGTGTATATCGCGCAGAAGCGCAAGATCTCCGTCGGAGACAAAATGGCGGGACGCCACGGGAACAAAGGCGTCATTTCGCGCATTCTGCCCGAAAGCGACATGCCGTTCATGGCGGACGGCACGCCGATGCAGATCGTTCTGAACCCTCTGGGCGTTCCTTCCCGAATGAACATCGGGCAGGTTTTGGAAGTGCACCTGGGGCACGTCTGCAAACAGCTCGGCTGGAAGATCGCCACGCCCGTCTTTGACGGCGCGACCGAGCAGGATATCCGCAAATTGTTTGCGGAAAACAACATCGTCAACCCGAACGGGAAAGTGGACGGCAAGATCCAGCTGTACGACGGACGCACGGGCGAACCGTTCGAAAACCGCACCACGGTCGGGCAGATGTACATGATCAAGCTCATTCACCTGGTCGACGACAAGATCCACGCGCGTTCCATCGGGCCGTATTCGCTCGTGACGCAGCAGCCGCTCGGCGGTAAAGCGCAGTTCGGCGGACAGCGTTTCGGCGAAATGGAAGTCTGGGCGCTGGAAGCGTACGGCGCGGCGCATATTTTGCAGGAGATTTTGACCGTCAAGTCGGACGATATCAACGGGCGCGTCAAGACGTACGAGAGCATCGTCAAAGGCAACAATATTTCCGAACCGGGCATTCCGGAAGCGTTCAAGGTCTTGCTCAAAGAATTGCAGTCGCTGGCTCTGGACGTCAAGGTACTCAACGAGAGCAAGGACGAATTGCAGCTGAAAGATCTGTCCGACGCCGAACTGGAAGCGGACGAACACGAAGAGCGCCGCGACGAGGAGACGGAAGAGATCGACTTCAACTTCGACGATGAAGACGAGGACGAAGACGAGGGCGAAATGGATGTGGATTCCATTTTCGAAGAGGACGAAGAGGAGGTCACCGACGAGGATTTCGCGTCGGCGGAACTGTTCGACGACGATCTCGACGACCTCGACGATCTCGACGATTTGGACGACGAAGACAAAGAATAAACGGACGGGAGGGTAAAATATGTACGAATTAAACGATTTTGACTCCATACAGATCGGAGTGGCATCTCCCGAAAAAATCAGGGAATGGTCTTACGGCGAGGTGACGAAGCCGGAAACCATCAACTATCGCACGCAAAAACCCGAAAAGGACGGCCTGTTCTGCGAAAAGATCTTCGGGCCGACCAAGGACTGGGAATGTCATTGCGGCAAATACAAGCGCATCCGCTATAAGGGCATCATCTGCGAAAAGTGCGGCGTGGAAGTCACGCGCGCCAAAGTCCGCCGCGAGCGCATGGGGCACATCGAACTTGCGGCGCCCGTATCGCACATCTGGTATTTCCGCGGCGTGCCTTCGCGCATCGGCCTGCTTTTGGACATGGGCCCCAAACAGTTGGAACAGGTCATCTATTTTGCGGCGTACGTCGTGCTCAACGCGGGATATCTCAACCAGCTTTCCGTGTTCCTGAACAGGGAAAACGGCGGCGTCCGCGCCGACGTTTACGGTTTCACCGAGCGCAAAGCCGCGGGCGAATTCAATTCCAAAGAGGAAGCGAAAGAATTTATCGTCAAAGATTTCGGCAGCAAATCCTACATGGAGCGCGAGCGCCTGATCGGGGAAGCGGACGGCATCGTCACGTCGGAAGCGATCCTGCGCGTGATCGCGGAGCTGAAAAAAGGCAACGTGCAGCCGCTGTACACCGTGCGTGAAAAGACGGTCGGCGAGAACAAAAAAGTATATACGGTACTCAAAAGTTTTGCAAAACTTTTGACCGAGAAGCAGTTTGAAGGCGCCGATGCGGAAGAGCAGGCGGCGGCGTTCAAGCAGACGGCGGAAGAGCAGGAGATCTGCGAAAAGCAGGTCATCACCGACAAAGAGCTGCGCGACATCGAAGAGCTGTACGGCGAAGAGAGCGCGACGGGCCTGAAAGCGGGCATGGGCGCGGAAGCGATCCAGGAACTTTTGCAGGCGATCGATCTTGAAAAAGAGAGCCGCGAAACGCGCGAAGTCATCGAAAGCTCGTCGGGCAACCAGCAGAGCGGCAAGCGCGCGCGTGCGGTCAAGCGCATCGAGGTCATCGAGGCGTTCCGCAAGAGCGGCAACAAGCCCGAATGGATGATCCTGACCGTTTTGCCCGTGATCCCGCCCGAACTGCGCCCGATGGTGCAGCTGGACGGCGGCAGGTTCGCGACGAGCGATCTGAACGATCTGTACCGCCGCGTCATCAACCGCAACAACCGTTTGAAAAGGCTGATGGAGCTGGGCGCTCCGGACATGATCGTCAAGAACGAAAAGCGCATGCTGCGGGAAGCGGTCGACGCCCTGATCGACAACGGCCGCCGCGGCAAAGCGATCTCGGGCGCGTCCAACCGCGAACTCAAATCCCTGTCGGGGCTTCTGCGCGGCAAACAGGGGCGTTTCCGTCAGAACCTGCTCGGCAAACGCGTGGACTATTCCGGACGTTCGGTTATCGTCGTAGGCCCCGAACTCAAACTGTACCAGTGCGGTCTGCCGAAGGAAATGGCGATCGAGCTGTTCAAGCCGTTTATCATGAAAAAGCTGGTCGAATCCAACCAGTGCCATAACATCAAGAGCGCGAAGCGCGCCGTGGAAA
>CALVMA010000064.1 GCA_944341655.1 uncultured Clostridia bacterium
CCGATATCTTCGCCAGCACGCCGACGTCGTTTTCCACATACAGCGAAACCCATCTCTTCTTCACGCTCGTATCCACTTCACTTTCCCTCCTTTTTATATTCGGTCACCATTTCCGAAAGCGAATTTCCGCCCGGAACCATCGGCAGGATATCCAGTTCTCTGTCAATGATAAATTCTATGAGCGTCGGCTTTTTCGTTTCCGCCGCCGCGCGGTCGAACGCCGCGCCGATCTCGCTCCTGTCCGTAACGCGTATGCCCTCGATCCCGTAGCTCTCCGCCAATTTTACAAAATCGGGAATGTACGCGGGACATGCCGACGTCGGATCCGAACACCACTGCGCACAGCTCTTACGCTTTTTCAGACAAGTACAGGAATATCTGCCGCCGTAAAACATCTCCTGCCATTGACGGACATTCCCCAAATACGAATTGTTCAAAACGCAGATCACGATCGGCAATTCTTCGCAGACCGCCGTCGCAAGTTCCTGCTCGTTCATCTGAAATCCGCCGTCGCCGGACACGCACACCACGGGCATCTCCGGCCTGCCAAGCTTCGCCCCGATCGCCGCCGGAAGCCCGTACCCCATCGTGCCGAGCCCGCCGCTCGTGATCAGCCTGCTCTCGCCGCGCAGCTGCAAAAACTGCGTCGTCCACATCTGGTTCTGTCCGACGTCCGTCGTCACGATCGCTTCGCGGAATTTCTCATTGACCCCGCGGATGATGTCCTGCGGGCTGATCTTGCCCTCCGCACTCATGCGGATCGGCTGCGCCGCGCGCAGCTCCTGCAACCGCGCCACCCATTCCGCCGTGTGCTTGGGCGGCACGGCGATCTCCGTAAATTTGACGATCGCCTCCTTCGCGTCCGCCACAATGGGCACATCCACGACAATATTGCGCGAAATGGACGCCGCATCGATATCAATGTGCACGATCTTCGCGTTTTTCGCAAATTCGCTGATCTTGCCCGTGATGCGGTCGTTGAACCGCGTCCCGATCGAAAACAGCAGGTCGCATTCCGATACCGCCGTGTTCGACGCCACGTTCCCGTGCATACCCATGTTCCCGATAAAGAGCGGATGATCGGTCGGAAGCGCCCCCTTGCCCATGATCGTCGTCACCACAGGCACGTTCAGCATCTCCGCCAGACGCGTCATCTCCGCGCCCGCCCGCGAAATATTGACGCCGCCGCCTACCAAAAAGAGAGGCCGTTTCGCGTTCGCAAGCATGTCCGCCGCCTTCTTCAGCTGCCCCATGTGCACGCCCGTCGAAGGCTTGTAGCCGCGGATCGAAACCTCTTTCGGGTATTCGTCGCTCCCCGCCGCCTGCTGAATGTCTTTGGGAAAATCCACCAGCACGGGCCCGGGTTTGCCCGTCCGCGCAATATAAAACGCTTCCTTGATGATCCTGCCCAGATCTTCCCGCCTGCGCACCGTCACCGCGTATTTGCAGATGCTGCGGCAGATCCCCACGATATCCACTTCCTGGAACGCGTCGTTCCCGATCAGATTGGTCGGCACCTGCCCCGTAAAACAGACAAGCGGCACGCTGTCGTAATTCGCGGTAGCGATCCCCGTGACCAGATTGGTCGCGCCCGGCCCGCTCGTCACAAGACACACGCCCGTCTTGCCCGTCGCGCGGGCGTACCCGTCCGCCGCATGCACAAGTCCCTGCTCATGACGGGGCAAAACCACGCGGAATTCCTTGACTCCGTATAACGCGTCAAACAGATCGATCGCCATTCCGCCCGGATACGCGAACAGCGTGTCCACGCCCTCTTCGATCAGCGCCTTTACAAATAACTGCGTCCCTTTGATCTTCATTTCGTACAACCTCCCGTTTTCCTGAAACCCGCTCCCGCGGAAAAACTTGCCGCACCCCCACGGATACGGAAAAAACGCCCCGAACGGCTCAAAAGCCGTTCGGGGCGATCATAAAAACCGTGTTACCACCCGAATTCGGGATCTCTCCCGCACTCCGCCCGATGCAGGCGCCGCGCGCCGATATCGGTTTCCCGTTAACGGGGGAATTCCCGTCAGAGCCTACTCGTTCCCTTTCGGTCTGCCGCTCGGGGGCTACCTTCTCCGCCGCCGCGCAGGAACTTGCACCTCCCGTTCCCTCTCTGATGCGCCGCCCGCGGGTACTCCTCCCCGTCTTTGCGTTTGCTATGGTATGATAATAACACAGAACACCCGAATTGTCAAGAATTTTTTTGAGCAAACATTTGCGGCGCGCAATCATGCGCGCCGCCCTTTATGCGTTCAGACTATATACTTTTCTTCCGCCTGCGGCGCGTCGTCCAGCTCCTTTTTCTTCGCTTCGTATCCGGGTTTCCCCAACAGCGCGTACGTCGCCTGCTTGCCCGCTTCCACGCCCGGCTGGTTGAACGTGTCGATGTTGAACATCGCTCCCGCATACGCCGTCTGCAACTCGAACAGATACATCAGCTCGCCCAGCGTAAACTCGTTCACCTCGGGCATGTAGATCGTGTAATTCTGCCGCCCCGCTTTCGCCAGCGCGTACGCCGTCGCCTTGTTCTCCGCCTGGATAAGCTCGTTCATCGTGTGCCCGCCCAAAAACGATACGTCCGGAATATCCTCGCACCCGTGCGGGATCGGCACCACTTTACGGTAATTGTCCACCGACAGGAAGGTCACCACTTTGTCGAACGGCCCTTCCGTGTAAAGCTGTACCTGCGAATGCTGATCGGTCACGCCCAACGATTTGACGGGCGTCTGCCCTACGTTGCACGGCTTTCCGTCCAATGTCACGTTCTTGCCGAGGCTCTCCGCCCACAGCTGGCAATACCAGTCCGCCATCAGCTTCAGGCTGTCCGCATACGGCATCATCACACCCACGTTCTTGCCGCGCTTCATCGCCATATACTGCAATACCGCGCACGCCAGCGCAGGATTCTTCGCCACCGACGGCTTGTTGCAAATGCCGTCCATGTACGCCGCACCCGCCAGCATCGCCTTGATGTCCAGCCCCAATACCGCCGCAGGCAGAAGCCCTACGGGACAAAGCTCCGAAAACCTTCCGCCCACTCCGTCGGGAATATAAAACGTCTTGTAATTGTTCTGCTGCGCAAGTTTGATCAGGTTGCCCTTCTTATGATCGGTCGTCGCGATGATGTTTTCGCTCGCCTTCGCCCCCAACGCCTTTTTCAAAATATCGTTGATGATCAGATACTGCGTCATCGTCTCGCTCGTCGCGCCCGATTTCGTGATCACGTTGAAACAGGTCTTTTCCGGCTCGATCACGTCCAAAAGCGCCGCCATGCGCTCGGGATCCACGTTGTCTTCCACATAAAATTTCGGGCCCTTGCGCTTGGAAGGAGCCAGATCATTGTAATGCAGGTGGCACAGCGCATTGAACACCGCGATCGGGCCAAGCGCGCTCCCGCCGATCCCCAGCACCACAAAGTATTTGAACTTGCGGCGCACCTCTTTCGCCGCCGCGATCACTTCTTCCACGATCTCTTTCTGGTTGTAAGGCAGCTCCATCCAACCCATCATGCCCTGGCCGCGGTTGTCCGCCACATAATCAAATGCGTCCGCCGCCGCTTCTTTCATCTCGTTCAGCTCGGAATCCTTAAACCCGTCGCTGCCGATAAACTTCTTCATCATGTAGTTGTAGTCGACACGCAGACGCATGCTGTTGCGCCATTCTTTATTCCTGAAATTCATAGAAAACCTCCGTTTTTTATTCCTGTTCGTCCGGACACATCCCTCGCGTCATGCGCCCGTATCTGTCTGTATTCCATTGTAAAACAAAATGCCCGACCTGTCAATCGTTCAAAAAAAATTCATCCTTTTTTTGCCCGCAATTCAGGCTCCGCACCGCCGTTTTACCAAAAATCCTCACAAAACCGCCCCGCTCTTCTTCCCTAACCGATCTTATAGATCAGCTCGTCCAGATAATCGCACGCCTGTTTCAGCTCCGCGTATTCCCCGTAATCGCCCGCGTACACCTCGATCAGCGCCGCACCGTCAAATCCCGCATCTTTCAGACGCCGCAGGCATTGCTCAAAATCAAAAGTGCCCTTCCCCGGCAAACAGATCTTCCCCGTATCGTCCACGTCCGACAAGTGCACGTACGCGATGCTCCCTTCCATGTCCCTGATATACATCTGATAGGGATAACAGGACAGCCGCGCCTGCTTTACGTCCAGAACACCCCGCAATTCGGGCATGAATTTTTTGATCCCGCCGAATATCCCGGGCTCGTTGTAAAGCGCCCAATGCACGTTTTCCAGACACAGGCGTATCCCGTGCGCCGCACACGCCTCGCCGATTTCCCGCAGACTTTCCGCCAACGATCCGTAATCGCGCGGCACCGAATTCTTTTTCAGCCGCGTAATGCCGTGAAAGGTATAGTTTTTGGCGCCGAATTCATGCGCGGAACGCATCGCTCCGTCCAATATCCCGAACGCGTCCGCCTTCGCGCGCGGATGAGCGCCGAAAAGCTGCGGCTCAAACTGCGTATTCAAAAGATGCACCGAATTTACCCGCAGTCCGCCCAGCCGCGACTTCAAAAGCGCGGCAAATTCCTGCGTATATTCGCTCAGCGTCGTCAAAAAGATCTCCGTGCTCTTTACGCCCAATCCGTCCAGCACTCCGAGCGCGTCTTCATTCATTTCCCGCAAAAAAAGCGATGCCGTCGATACCCCGCTATACATTTTCTTTCTTCCTTCCATAATATTGGTCGATCACGTCTTCCGCGTCCATACGCTTATTATACCACAGTCCTCCCGCGATTGCAAGAAATCATACAAAAAAGCACGTTGACAGCTCCGCTTCCGTATGCTATAATCATTGCAATACCATTGAAAAAAGGAGTTCGCTCTCATGCACGCTTTCCGCCCCTATATCCATAAAACACAATACTACGAAACGGATACCATGAAGATCGTTCATCACTCCAACTACGTCCGCTGGGCGGAAGAGGCACGGTGCGACATGCTCGAACAAATGGGCCTCGGCTATGACCAAATGGAGGCCGAAGGCGTCCTGAGCCCCGTCCTGTCCGTACAGTGCGAATATAAATCCATGACACGCTTCCCCGACGAAGTCAGCATCTCCTGCCGCCTCGTCCGCTATACGGGCGTCCGCTTCGATATCGAATATGAGATCCGTGACCTTAAAACAGGCACGCTCCGCACCCTGTGCAAGAGCTCCCACTGCTTTATCGACGAAACGGGAAAGCCCATCTCCCTGCGGCGCAGGTTCCCCGCTTGGGATAAACTCTTTTGCGAATACGCCGAAAATTTCCGATAACCGCTCAAAAACCGCTCCCCGCCGCAGCGCATAAGCGCCGCGGCGGGGAATTTTTTTGATTTTTACCGTTTTTGCGAGGTGGTGCGGCAACCGCACCGCCTCGCAAAAAATAACTCCGAAAAAGACAAAGCC
>CALVMA010000065.1 GCA_944341655.1 uncultured Clostridia bacterium
GGGAGCGGGGCGGGCAAACAGAAAGGCCGCCCGCAAACGAGTTTGCGGGCGGCCGCCTCCTTGTCTGCATTGCCGCTTGCCGCCTCCTTTTCCGTGCCCGCCGTCTGCCGCATGCAGACGGCGGGCACGGAAAAGGGCGAACGCAGCGACGTGCGCGGACGTAAGCGGACGCAACGGCGCGGGCGGACGCAGCGGCACGGACGGAAGCAACGGCACGAACGTAAAAAAATTTCCGCCGCCTTCCGCAATTTGCGGGAGGCGGCGGTGCCGTTCCTTTGCATTGTTTTTCAATAGTAGTTTAAAGGCGCGGACGCGCCGCTTTGCGTTCAATAGAGCAGGCGCGCCGTTTCGGGAAGCGTCATGACGGTGTTGTTGTCGCCGCGGACGGTAAAATATTCCTCGTGATAAGTCTTGTGCGGGATCATATACACGCGCTTGCCTTTCCATTCCCCGTTTACGCTGTCCGTAAAACGCCGCCGCGAAGTGATGTATCCGAACAAGCCCGCGTTCAGCTCCACGACCACGTTTTCATACCCTTCCGCAAAGCATTTTTTGATTGCGCATTTGATTTTAAACGCCATGTAAGAATCCGAAAGCAGGTAGCCCGATCCCTTGCAGTAGGAGCATTTTTTCGTAAGCATGGACACATTGTCGTTCTTGACCTTTTTCCGCGTAAATTGGACGAGTCCCAGCTCGGTCATCGCCGTTACGTTGCATTTGGCGCGGTCTTCCTGCAAGCGCGCCGTCAGTTCGGCCACCACCGCGTCGCGGTGTTCTTCGCTCGACATATCGATAAAGTCCACGACCACGATCCCGCCGACGTTGCGCAACCGTACCTGCCGCGCGATCTCCCGCGCCGCGAGGAGATTCGTACGGAAAACCGTGTCCTCCAGGCCCGTATCCCCCGTAAACCTGCCCGTGTTCACGTCGATCGCCGTGAGCGCCTCCGTCCTGTCAAAAATCAGATACGCGCCGTTTTCCAGCGGCACGCGCGGGCTCATCAGCCGATAGATCTGCTCTTCCAGCCCGAAATACTCGAACATCTCGCGCTCGCCTTCGTACCGCACAAGCTTTCCCTTGCTCCGCGTCCGACGAAACGCCGCCTCCACGCGCCGATAGATCTTTTCGTCGCCGATGTAAATTTTATCCACGTCCGACAAATCAAAATCGCGCAACAGCCGCACGTGCACATCCGCGTCGCGGTAGACCATATCCCCCACCGACGCCAGCGCATACGCCCCCAGCGCCTCCGCATACAGGCCGCGCAAATATTTGAGCTCCTCTTTCAGATCGGCAATCTTGACGTTCAAAGCGTTCGTGCGCATCACGACGCCGCCCTGCCCGTCCGCAAGTTTTTGCGCCGTATTCAGGAGCCTCTCGCGCTCCGCTTCGTCCGTGATCTTGCGCGATACCGCGCAAAAATCCGCGAGCGGAAGATAGATCACGTCTTTGCCCACAAACGACAAACACATGCTCAGCCGCGCGCCCTTGTTCCCGATCGGGGATTTCGCGACCTGCACCATCACTTCGTCGCCCTCTTTCACGTTCAGGCGCGCCCGCCGCACTTCTTCGCCCGCCGCTTCCGCAGGAATGTCGCCCGCATACAGATACCCGTTCTTTTCCCTGCCGAACGCCACAAAGGCCGCCTGCATTCCTTCCAGAACGTTGACGACCCTGCCTTTATAAATATTCCCTGAGATCTCGGTGGAATTTTCCGAATCCAAATGAAATTCGACAATCTTCCCCGCTTCGGTCACCGCCGCAAAGCAGTCCTCACCGAAGTAGTCGAAATACATATTCTTTTGCATTCTATCGTAAAACCTTGCCGCGCCGAAAAACGCGTAAAATTGAAGTACGGGATCAATAAATCACACGATTTGTCTGTATTTTACCATATCCGCGCCGCCTTTGCAATCGTTCTGATTAAATTGACTCGTCATTTTATAAAAAAAGGCGCTCCCTGCCGCCTATTCCCCGTCCGAACGCGAAAAATCGCCATCTTCCTCCTCCTGCTCCGCAAGGCACGCCGACAGCGGCGCCCGTATGTCCGCTCCCGAGATCATCCGCAAAAATTCGTCCTGCGACAACACGCAGACAAGCTCGCCGCCCTCGTCGAAGAGAAGAAGTTCCAGATATTTCCCCCGCTCCAAAAACCGCAGGGCGCGCCGCACAGTGCTGCTCTGCAGAAGCGCCACGCGCCGCACGGGCATGCCGCGCGCAAGCCCGCGCGAAAAATCCGAAAAAAAACGGGTGTACCGTTCGTCCCGCGCACCCAGCGTCCCGAACAAAACGAACAGCGCAAAAAACAGTATGCTCACATTCGGCGAAAAAAAACAGCTCGCCGCAAACAGTGCGAAAAAACAGACAGAAAATGCGATCCCGACTCCCAGCATCAGGCGGCGGGCAAACGTCTCCCCCTTCCATTTTACCGCGATGCAGCACAGGATCCTCCCTCCGTCCAGCGGGTAGGCAGGCACAAGATTGATCGCCGCCAAAAACGCCGACGCGACCGCCGCCGTGTCCGTGTACGGGTACGTGTCCGGATACAGCCACCACAGCGCCGCAAATCCCGCCGCGCAGGCTGCGTTCACCAGCGGCCCTGCCAGCGCTAAGCGGATCTCGTCGCCGAGAGGTATGCCTTCGATATCGCCCGACACGACCGCGCCGCACGGCATGAGACGCAGACGCGTCAGGCGGCAGCCGATCCGCGCCGCATATCCCGCATGCCCGAATTCGTGAATCACCGCCGCCAGCGTGTAAACCAAAAACAACAAAAACTGCCGCTCGTATAAAAACCACACGCCGAACAAAAGAAAGAGCGGATGCACGGAAACCGTGAACCGCTCCTTTGCGGCTGTCTTGACCTCGGCGGCGCTCTCCGCGCCGCCGAGGTCTGCCGCTTTTTTTCGATTTTTACCCATCGCTCCCCGCTTTTATACGTTCCAGACTATGTCGTTGTTCTCGTTGACCGTGAAAGAACTGATCAGCGAACCCGCATCATACATGGATACGGAAACCTGCGCCGCTCCGTCCGTGTAACCGACGGGAATGGTCGCATATACCGTATCCCCCGCCGCCACATACGCGGCACTCAGCCCCGTGATCACCGTCGAAAAGGAGGTCGTATGCGAAACTTCCACCGTATAACCGTTCTCTCCCTGCGCCACGTTCTGCACCGTGCCGCCATACGGCGCGTACACGCTGCAAACGCCCTGGAACGTCAGAACTCCCGTATCCGATACCGTGCACTCGATCCCCGCATCCGAAACGACGGGATACAGCGAAAGCTCGGAATACGTGCGGTCGTCCTGCACCGCAACGGGCGTTTCTTCCGCCATGAGATTGCGGAAAAACGTATTGATCGCACTGTTTTCCCAAAAAAGATTGGTCAACAGTATGGTCGCGCACAGCGCGCACACCGCAATAAATTCCGCAAGCAGAAGTTTCCCTTCCAAAAATTTTTTGCGCGGCGCTTTGGGTTCTTCGCTTTCCGCCGCAACGCGCGGTTCGCCGTAATCGGTAATGTTCTCCCCCTCTGCTACGCTTTCCTCCTGCGGCGCGTTCTCCACGCGCTCGTTCACCGTCTCCACGACCTGCTCTTTCAGCTCCGTCGGCTCTTTTTTGCGCTTGCTGCGCTTTTTCGTGACGTTCAGCGTGTTGACGGGTATTTCGAGCATCTCTGCATAGTCGATGGTTTCACTCATAAAAATGTCCTCCGTTTTTGTTCGTTGTATTTGTATTGTATGCGGCTTTCCCCGCTTTCAGAACTCATTTTTCAAATTTTCGGCGATTTGTTTGCACCTTTTTGAATTTTCCTGTATAATAGAGTCGGACAAATACCTGCGGCGTTCGCCGCTCTGTTTTCAATTTATTCGGCAAGGACGGCATTTATGAAAATTTCCCAACTCTTTTCGCAAAAAAAAGCGGTCTATTCCTTTGAGATCTTTCCCCCGAAACCTACGGCGGATCCCGCCGCCGTGTTCGGCACCGTGTCCGAACTCTCCGCTCTGCACCCCGATTACATCTCGGTCACTTGCAGCGCGGGCGGTTCCGGCAACGCGCGCACGGGCGAGATCGCACAGCTCGTCAAAAGCTGCGGCGTCGAACCCCTCGCACACGTCACCTGCATCAATTCGGACAAAGCCGCCGTGCGCAAAACCCTCGATTCCCTGCAAAAACCCGGCATCGAAAACGTGCTCGCGCTGCGCGGCGACCGCGTCGAAGGCGCGGCGGAAAGCAAAGATTTCGCACATGCCTCCGATCTCGTCGCGTTCATCCGCGAAAACGGGTATGATTTCGACATCGCCGGCGCATGCTATCCCGAAGGACACCCCGAATGCCGCGATATCCTGACCGATATCCGCAACCTTAAAAAGAAAGTGGACGCGGGCGTCACCCACCTCAATACCCAGCTCTTCTTCGACAACGAGGACTTCTTCCGATTCCGCGACATGCTCTCGCTCGCAGGCATCGACGTGCCCGTCCAGGCAGGCATCATGCCCCTCGTGAAAAAGGGCCACGTCGACCGCATCATCTCTTTGTCGGGCGCAAAGATCCCCGCCAAGATCTCGCGCATGATCTCCCGCTTTTACGACAAACCCGATTCCCTCATGGAGGCGGGGATCGCCTACGCGATCGACCAGATCGTCGACCTCTTGTCGGCGGGCGCGCAGGGCGTTCACCTCTATGTCATGAACAACCCCTACGTCGCGCGGCGCATCACCGAAAGCGTCGCGCCCATCCTCGGTGACGCCAATGCAGATTGACCGCGAAGAATTCCTGCGGTATCTGGGCTGGAAAGGACAGCAAACCGACCTGACCCTGTTGCAGAAAATGGACCGCGCCGCACAGCTTGTTCTGGACGTCGCGTCGCCGCGCTCGGTGGTGAGAAAGTTTGCGCTCACCCCGAATGCGGAACTTGCGGGCACGGGATTTTTCCTGGAAGGCAACGACATACGCGCCCGCCTGCACGGGTGCGATGAAGTGTATCTGCTCGCCGCCACGCTCGGACAGAGCGTCGAGCGCGAACTGGAAAAATTGCAAAGCCTGAGCGCGGAAGCCGCGCTCCTTTTCGATACCGCGGCAAGCTGTGCCGCGGAAAGTTACTGCGACGACGTGTGCCTGGATCTGCAAAATTCCAGCCCCGTCCTGCTCTCGGAGCGGTTTTCCTGCGGATACGGGGATTTCCCCCTGACCGCGCAGAAGGATATCTGCAAACTCCTGCGCACCGATTCGCGCATCGGTTTGTGCTGCGACGAAAGTTTTCTGCTCACACCCCGAAAATCGGTGACCGCCGTCATCGGCATCACCTCCGTGCCCTATTTTCCAAAAACACAGCCGGCTCCCTGCCGCAATAAATGCGCCGCCTGCAAAAACGCAGGCTGCGCTTTCCGAAAAACGGAGTGACCTACCATGGATTTTTTGAAATACCTTCAAAACAATATCGTCGTGTTCGACGGCGCATTCGGCACCCTTCTGCAGAAAAAAGCGGGAAACGTGGGCACCGTGCCCGAACTTCTCAATCTGCAAAAACCCGCACTCATCGAACAGATCCACACCGAATATATCCTCGCGGGCGCAGACGTGATCACCGCGAACACTTTCGGCGCGAACGAAAAAAAGGTCGGCTCCGCCGATCTTTCCGAACAGATCGTCCGCGCCGCCGTCGGGCTCGCCCGAAAGGCGGCGGGGAATAAATTCGTCGCTTTGGACGTCGGACCCATCGGCCAGCTGCTCGAACCCATGGGCACCCTCTCGTTCGAGGACGCCTATTCCGTATTTGCTCACCTCATCGACGCGGGAAAAGAGGGCGCAGACCTCATTCTCATCGAAACCATGGCGGATCTGCAGGAAATGCGCGCCGCCCTCCTCGCCGCGCGCGAACACAGCGGACTGCCCGTGGTCTGCTCCATGACCTTCGAAGAAAACGGCAGAACGTTCGCGGGCTGCGATCCCGTCTGTTACGCGCTCACCGCCTCCCCCCTCGCGGACGCCGTAGGCGTGAACTGTTCTCTCGGCCCCGAAAAATTGCTGTCCGTCGTGCGGAAAATTTTGGAAAATACCCGAAAGCCCGTCATCGTTCAGGCAAACGCGGGCCTACCCGATGCGGACTTGAATTACGACGTCACCGCCGATCAATTCGCAAAAGTCTATAAGACATTCGTGCGGGAAGGGGTGCGCATCATCGGCGGATGCTGCGGCACGACACCCGAATACATCCGAAAACTGCGCGCGATCGCCGACCGCGCAAAGCCGCGCACGCGCTGTCAAAAACCGCGCTTTTGCGTCTGCTCCGCGACACGCGCCGTCTTCGCCGACGGCGTGCGCGTCATCGGCGAACGCATCAACCCGACCGGCAAAAAAGCCATGAAACAGGCGCTTTTGGAACAAAATTATGATTACGTGCGCAACCAGGCGATCGAACAGACGGAGGCGGGCGCCGATATCCTCGACGTCAATGCGGGCCTGCCCGAGATCGACGAAAAGACCGCACTCGTAAAACTTGTCCGCGAAGTGCAGGCCGTCACGGACCTGCCCCTGCAGATCGACTGCGGAAAACCCGACGCCATCGCCGCCGCCCTGCGCGCCTGCTGCGGAAAAGCCATCGTCAATTCCGTCAACGGCGAGGACAGCGTCCTCAACGCCGTCCTTCCGCTCGTCAAAAAGTACGGCGCCGCCGTCGTCGGCCTCACCATCGACGAGCGCGGCGTGCCCAAAACCTGGCAGCAACGCGTCGGGATCGCCGAAAAAATCATAGCCGCCTGCGCCGCCTTCGGCATCCCCGAAGAGGATATCTGCATCGATTGCCTCACCCTGACCGTAAGCGCGGAACAGGAGCAGGCAGAACAGACGCTGCGCGCCCTGCGCGAGATCAAGCGGCGGCATCGCGTCAAAACCGTGCTCGGCGTCAGCAACATATCTTTCGGCTTGCCCAACCGCCAGATCATCAATACCTCGTTTTTGACGGCCGCCCTGTTCGCAGGCCTCGACCTGCCCATTCTCAACCCCAACATTCCCGAGAACATGCACGCCGTCGCCGCATTCAAAGCGCTCAGCGGCGAGGATAAAAACTGCGCCGCTTACACCGAAAAATTCGCGGCGGCGCGCGTCGCGCCCGCCGCCGTTCAAAGCGCGCCCGCCCTCAGCCGTCAGAGCGAAACCGCCCCGGACGCGGGCGCGGATATCGTTCGCGCCATAATCAAAGGCTCCCCCGCCGCAGGTGAGATCGCCGCAAAAATGCTGGAAAACCTCCCGCCGCTGGAGCTTATCGACAAATATCTCATTCCCGCGCTCAACGAGGTCGGCGCAGGCTACGAAAAGGGTACCCTCTTCCTGCCGCAGCTCATTTCCGCGGCGGAGAGCGCCAAACTTTGCTTCGCCGAAGTCAAAAAACGCCTGCCCGAAGGCGGCACGGAGCGCGGCAAAATCGTGCTCGCCACCGTCCGCGGCGATATCCACGACATCCGGAAAAACATCGCCAAAACCGTGCTCGAAAACTACGGCTACAAGGTCATCGACCTGGGCAAAAATGTGCCGCCCGAAACGGTCGCCGAAACATGCGAGCGCGAAAACATCCGCCTTTGCGGACTGTCCGCGCTCATGACCACCACCGCCCCCGCCATGGAAGAGACCGTTCGCCTCCTGCGCGAACGCTGCCCTGCCTGCCGCGTCATGGTCGGCGGCGCCGTGCTCAACCCCGATTACGCGAAAAAGATCGGCGCCGACTGGTATTGCAAGGACGCCAACGCCGACGTGAAAATCGCTCAGTTTCTCTTCGAAAACGGCCCCGCCGTTCCGACCCTGTAACCGCCGTATGCCGCCCGCGCCTGTATCCGCAAAAACCGAACTTGCAGGCAACGCCGCGCGGCATACCGCCCTTTGTTTTGAATTTTTTTGAAATCGGAGAAATCGCCTCCCATGAATACCAAATTGTATTTTAACGACTGTGTGCAAGACATTTCCAAAATCGTGCGCATCGACAGCGCGCAATCCCCCGTCCTGCCGGGCATGCCTTTCGGCAAAGGCGCGGCGGATTCGCTCGCGTATTTTCTGAACCTCGCCGCCCGTTTCGGATTCGAAACGCACAATTACGACAATTACGTCGGCGAAGTCCTCTTCGGCGAGGGCGAAGAATTTGCCGTTTTGGCGCACCTTGACGTCGTTCCCGCAGGGAGCGGGTGGACCAAAGACCCGTTCGGCGGAGAAATCGCGGACGGAAAATTGTACGGCCGCGGCACCATGGACGACAAAGGCCCCGCGATCATCTGCCTTTACGCGCTCAAAATACTCAAAGACGCGGGTTTTTCTCCGAAAAAGAAAATAAAACTGATCGTCGGCTGCAACGAGGAAAACGGTTGGGAATGTATCCGTCATTACAAGAGCGTCGCACATATGCCCGACTGCGGATTTACCCCCGACGCCGATTTCCCCGCCATTTATGCCGAAAAAGGCATTCTGCATTTTGAAATGCGCTTTCCCCTTCCGCATCCGCCCTTTACGGCTCTGTGCGGCGGGGAACGCGTGAATATGGTGTGCGATTCCGCCCGCGCCGAAGGCGCGGCATACGACGCCGCCCGCGCAGAGCGGTACGGCGTCGCACAGAGCGGCGGCGCCCTTTGCGCGAAGGGGATCGCCGCACACGCCTCCACTCCCGAAAAAGGCAAAAACGCCCTCGCCGCCCTGCTCGCCTATTTCGCCGAAGAGGACAGCGGCGTAAGATCCGCCTATGACTGCCTCTTCGCCGACGTTTTCGGCCTGACAAAACTTTATGACGAGCCGGGCTTTCTCACCATGTCACCGAACGTCGCAAAATACGCGGACGGCGCCCTTTGCATCGCGACGGACATCCGCTATCCCGCCACCTTCACGCAGGAACAAATCTGCGCTTTGCTCGATAAGTTCGGCGCACCTTATACCCTCCTGCATTGCCAGGCGCCCCTTTACAACGACAAAAACGGGTTTCTCATCTCCGCCTTGCAGAAGGTGTACAAAAAACACACGGGCAGATCGGACGAGCCGCTCGCCATCGGCGGCGGAACGTACGCCCGCGCCCTCAAAAACGGCGCGGGATTCGGCCCGCAGTTCTCGGACGAACCCTCCACCATTCACCAAAAAGACGAATACGTTTCCCTCGAAAACGTACAAAAACTGCTCGATATCTATACCGACGCCCTCTATGAGCTGACCAAATAGATCCGCCCCCTTTGCAGGGGCGAATGCGCCGCTTTGCTTTTGCAAGGACGCACCGCGCAAACAAGAAAAATCAAAAATGTGATAAGGGAATTATGAAAAAAGTATCATATGCACTCATCATTCTTGCGGCCGCTTTGTCTTTGGCTTGTTTTACCGCCTGCAGGCGGCCGGATCCCGCCACCATTCAGCACGACTGGGGCGAATGGGAAATCGTCTCTCAGCCTTCCTGTGATGCCGAAGGAATACGCAGCCGTGCCTGCAAAGATTGCAAACGCACGCAACAGGAAACGGTGCCCGCCCTCGGCCATGACTATGTCCTCACGCCCTATGGCAACGCTCCTACCTGCGAAAACGCCGGCTTCGAGTATTACGAATGCTCGCGTTGCAAAAATTTTTACGAGAAAGAAGTTGCGGCGCTCTTCGTGAAATCACCTTGCCCGGCAGCGTCCGCTCCGTCGGCAATGCGGCATTTACTTTCTGCCATTCTCTCGAATGTATCCGCCTGCCCGCCCTTCAATCCATCGGCAGCGG
>CALVMA010000066.1 GCA_944341655.1 uncultured Clostridia bacterium
GCTCGCCGCACCGCTCGCGGCACCGCTCACCGCACCGCTCACCGCACCGCTTGCCCGCTCCGCTCACCGCACCGCTCGCCCGCTCCGCTCGCCCGCTCCGCTCGCTTACATTATCAGCTTTAATGAACGGGACGGAAGTCATTAAAATTCAGTTTAAAATTTTTTAAAAAATTTTTAAATTTGGCATTGACAAAAGATAATTATTAATATATAATATCAATAAGAAATCGTTATTGTTAATAAAATAAAAATTGCGAATGAGCGGTTTGCGGAGGCGGTACGGATTTCTTGAAAAATTTTTTAATCGGAGGGTATTTATGAGGAGCATCACAAAGATTGAATTGCAATATGCGCACAGGTTTTACGGGTTTAAAGGGGAGGCGCAGTATCTGCACGGACACACGGGAGTATTGACGATCGAGGTTGAAGATACGATCAACGAAGGGGTAAACATGGTATTTCCCTGCAACGAGATCCAAAAGACGGCGTGGAACGTATTGAAGAATTTTGATCATGCGTTGATTTTGCGGGAGGACGATCCGTTGCTGCCCGCGGTTCTGGGGGTATATGAGAAGCAGGGTATCAAGGACGGTGCGCCGCAAAATCAGATGAAGGGGGAGGCATTCAAGACGGAGCTTGCGACGGCGTATCCGGATTGTCGTCTGGTTGTGACCAAAGAGACGATGACGGTGGAAGGGATGATCAAGATCGTTTATTCGCTTTTGAAGGATAAGCTGAACATAGCGAAGCTTACGTTTACGAGCGGAGTGAATGCGGCGTCGAGTGAATTTGTGACGAAGAACGAGATCGACCGTTGTCCTCTTTGCGGGATCGCGCTGGACGAAAAGGGCGTATGCCCGAAGTGTGGGTACAGGAAGAGATAAAAGGGAAGGGAAAAGGATTTCCTGAAAAAGCCGCGATTGCAAGCAATCGCGGCTTTTTGCGATTGTCGGGGGATAAAAATATAAAAAACCTGTTGAAAAGCGGGCGGATGTGTGGTATGATAAATATATATTTCAAAAAAGAGAGAGACGGATAGTCATGTTTTGGTAAAAGCGGGGGTATCCGAGGAAAAAACAGAATCGGGGAGATTACGGTATGACGATCAGGGAAGTTGTCAAGTTGCTCGATGCGGAAATTTTATGCGGAGCGGAGCATCTGGATACGCAGATACACACGGCATGCGGGTCGGACATGATGAGTGACGTACTGGCGTATGTAAAGGACCAATCGGTGCTTTTGACGGGGCTGTTGAATCCGCAGGTGGTGCGGACGGCGGAGATGATGGATATGCTTTGCATTGTATTTGTGCGGGGCAAGCGACCGGAGCAATCGGTCATAGATCTTGCGGCGAGCAAGGGGATCGTGTTGCTGACCACGGAGAAGCGGCTTTTTGTTGCGTGCGGAATTTTGTACACGAACGGGTTGGGCGGCTGATCATGGAATGCATCAGACTGGAATACGAAGTGGACGGTGAAAATTTTGCGTCTGCGGGGAATGCGAGCGAGAGTGTGAAGCGTACGCTCAAGCAGCTGGGGGTATCTCCGGCGTCGGTGCGGCGTGTGGCGATCGCGATGTATGAGGGTGAGATCAATATGGTGATCCATGCGCATGGCGGGAAAGCGGCGGTAGAGATTTATCCGGAGCGGGTGGATATATACCTGAAGGACAGCGGCCCGGGCATTGCGGACATTGATCTGGCGATGAAAGCGGGGTACTCTACGGCGACGGAAAGCATTCGTAGCCTGGGTTTCGGGGCAGGGATGGGTTTGCCGAACATGAAGAAGTACAGCGATGAAATGAAGATCGATTCGACGGTCGGCGTCGGAACGACGGTATTTCTTCGTGTAAATTTTGAATGACCGCGACGCGGTAGGAAAGAGGAAAAAGGGGAAGAGGAATGGCTACGCTGAAGACGGTCGTTTTGGATAGCGAAAAGTGTATCGGGTGCATCACCTGCATGCGCAGGTGTCCGACGGAGGCGATCCGCATCGAAAACGGCAAAGCGAGAATTATATACGATAAATGTATCAACTGCGGCGAATGCGTGCGCAGTTGTAAGGGCGGGGCGAAGCGGCCCGTATATGACAGTTTTGATCTGGTTGCGAGTTACAAATACAAGATCGCGTTGCCGTCGCCGTCGTTATTCGGGCAATTCAACAATCTTGACGATCCGAATTATGTGATCGAGGGATTGCTTGCGTTGGGTTTTGACGAAGTTTTTGAAGTGGGGCTGGCGGCGGAGCTGGTCACCGACTGCACGCGCAAGCTGATGCAGACGGAAAATTTGCCGCGGCCGGTGATCAGTACGGCATGTCCCGCGGTGGCGGAGCTGATCCTTTTGAAATTCCATGAGCTTGCCGATCATATGCTGAACGTCTACGCTCCCGCGAAGATCGCGGCAAAGCTTGCCAAAAAGCAGGCTTTGGAGAAGGGGATCGCGGCGGACGACATCGGGATATTTTTCATATCGCCGTGTCCTGCGAAAGTGTATTCCCTGCACAAAGAGGAAGTGAGCAACGAAAAATACATATCGGGCGTATTGTCGCAGAGCGATATATATTTCAGGCTTGTGGACAAAATGAACAAGATACGCACGCCGCGCAAGCTGGGCAAATGCGGGTATTCCGGATTGGGCTGGGGCTCGTCGGGCGGTGAGAGCAACTCGCTTGGGTTGGGCAATTACATTCACTGTTCGGGGGTGCGCAACGTTCTCGGGGTATTGACGGAGATGAGCGACGGGAAGTTGGACGGCGCGGAATTTGTGGAGCTGAACATGTGTCCCGGCGGATGCGTGGGTGGCGTGCTGAACGTAGAAAACCCGTTCATAGCGCGCAATCATATGCGTCAGCTTGCGGAAAAGCTGAAGATCCCGCCCGCGACGATGCGCGATTACGGGCTGGACGAGAGCTTTTTCATCTGGGACAAATCGCCCGAGCCTTCGACGTCTTTCCGTTTGGACTCCGACCGTTTTGCGGCGATGCAGAAGCTGATGCAGGTGGAGGAATATCTGAAAAAACTGCCCGGGATCGATTGCGGCGCGTGCGGCGCGCCGACTTGCCGCTGTCATGCGGAGGACGTCGTTTTGAGCGGCGGCGTATTGGATTGCGTGCGGTTGGAGGAGCGGAAATGACGGTATCCGAATTTGCGCAAAAGAGCGGTTATGCCGTATTCTGTAAGGGAGAAGACCGCGAGATCACGAGCGGATATTGCGGGGATTTTCTCAGCAACATTATTTCGCGCGCGCCCGATTCCTGTTGCTGGCTGACGGTCATGAACAATGTAAACGTTGCCGCCGTGGCGACGCTGATCGACTGTGCCTGTATCCTATTATGCGAGGGCACGGAACCCGACGAACCCTTTTACGCGCGTGCGCGCCAGCTCGGGCTGTGGGTTTTGGGTGCAAACGAAAACGTATACGAGGCGAGCAAAAAGGTTTGCAGCCTTTGTAAAGTTTAGAAAAAAGTTCAAAAGCGGCGGTTTCGTGTCACGGACACGAAACCGCCGTAAACGGGAGCGGTCTTTGCGGCGGAAAGAGGAAACGTGCGCAAGGATATGCGGGCGGCGGACGGAGCGGACGCAGAAAGAGCCGGAAGGGGGGCGGGAAAGATGAAACTGTACTATGATTTTCATATTCATTCCTGTTTGAGCCCCTGCGGGGATACGGACAATACGCCGAACAACATAGTAAACATGGCGCTGATCAAGGGATTGAACGTGATCGCGCTTGCCGACCACAACACGGGGAGGAACTGTCCCGCGGCGATCGCGGCGGGGCGGAAGAGCGGGCTTGTGGTTTTGCCCGCGATGGAGCTGACGACGAGCGAAGACATTCATATTCTCTGTCTTTTTGAAAGGTACGAAGATCTGTGCAAGCTGGAGGAGCATATACGGGGAACGCGGCTGCGGATCAGGAACAAACCCGAAATTTTCGGCGAGCAGGCGATCCTGGACGAGAACGACGAAAAGATCGGGGAAGAGGAAGATCTGCTGATCGTAAGCGCGGGGGTTTCCGTGGAGGAAGTGGCGCCGCTGGTCAAGGGGTACGGCGGGATCCCGATCCCGGCGCACGTCGATAAGCAGGCGAACGGATTGATCGGGATCCTGGGCGCGTTTGATTACGGGCTGGGGTTTGAAATGGTCGAATGCTCGGCCGATTGCGGCGTGGATCTGCCGCGCATCGTCGATTCGGATGCGCATTATCTTTGGGATATCGCGGAGGCGGAACATTTTATCGAAGCGGAAACGTGTTCGGCGCACGGCGTCTTTGCGGCGCTGAAAGGGCTTTGCGAAGAGGGCAAAGGCGCGCGCGGCGGGAAAGGTGCGGAAAGAAAAGAATGACCGAGAGCTGTGCGGAGAGGGAAAAATGTCTTTCTTTGCGGAAAAAGGGCGGCAGGGCTGTGAAAAAGTGCCTGCCGCTTGACTTTTTTCAAAAAAAACGATATGATAAAATCAATCGAAAAGGAATGTCATGAAAAACTATTTAAGCAAAAAGGCGCAAAACATTACGCCGTATGTGGCAGGCGAACAGCCCAAAGACAAGCAATACGTAAAGCTCAACACAAACGAAAACCCGTACCCGCCCAGCCCGAAGGCGCTGGCGGCGTATCGGGAGTATGATTTTTCGTCGTTGAAGCTGTACCCGCCTTTGGCGATGGACGGGTTGAAGAGTGCGATCGCGCAGGCGGAGGGCGTTTTGCCCGAAAACGTGTTTTGCGGGAACGGGAGCGACGAGATCCTGGCGTTCTGTTTTCCCGCGTTTTTCGATCGGGACGGCGCGGGTGCGGCGTTTGCGGACATTACATACAGTTTTTATCCCGTATTTTGCGAATTTTTCAATATTCCGACAAAATCGTGCCGTTGGAGGAAGATTTTACGCTGGATCTGGGCAAACTGACGGCGGCGGAGGCGCAGGGAGTGCTGGTGGCGAATCCGAACGCGCCGACGGGGATCGGGATCCCGCTTGCGGAAATGGAAAAATTTATTGCCGCCAACGACCGTGTGGTGGTCGTGGACGAGGCATACATGCCTTTTTACAATCAGAGCGCGGCCGCTCTGACGAAAAAATACGCCAATCTTTTGGTGGTAAAAACTTTTTCGAAAGGGTATTCTCTGGCGGGGATGCGTTGCGGCTATGCGATCGGGGACGCGTTGCTCATCGGCGGATTGGAGCGCTGCCGCGACAGTTTTAATTCGTATCCCGTTGACCGTATTTGCCAGGCGGTTTGCGCGGCGGCGATTTCGGACACCGCTTATTATGCGGAAAAGAACGCGCTGGTCATATCGGAACGCGAGCGCCTGCGCGCGGAGCTGAAAAAGCGCGGGTTTACCGTTTTGCCTTCGGGCGCGAATTTTGTGTTTGCGAAGCATGCGCAAAAGAGCGGAAAGGAGATCTACGACGGGCTGCGTGCGCGCGGAGTTTTAGTGCGGCATTTTGCGAAGCCGCGCATCGATGCGTTTTGCCGCATCACGGTCGGTTCGGCGTCGGAAAACGACGCGTTGCTGGCCGCGTTGGATGCTTTTTTATAAAATCGGCGCAGATTTAGAAAATCGGTGAAAAAGACGTATCCGCCCGCGCGCCTTTTTAAGGCGCGCGGGCGGATGCAAAATTGTAAACCTGCGCGAGAAAAGCGCAAAGCCGATGCAAGGCAGAAAGTTGGGTTGTCGGGGCCGGGCAGGAGAAAAATTCGGCGCGGCGGGAAAGACGCAAAGGCACGGTTTTGCGGACAGGGCGCAGAAAGGTACGGAATTTAAGAAACGTCGATAAGGACGGGAAAGCACGGAAGAAAACGAAGAAAGCGAAGAGCAGGGAGGTTTTCCATGTGCAGG
>CALVMA010000067.1 GCA_944341655.1 uncultured Clostridia bacterium
GGTACGCAAGGCGAACACGACGGACGAAGCGATCCTGAGCCTGATCCACAATTCCAACAAAGATCTTATGGAAGAAAATTCCAATAAGAACGCATTGGCGGCGGCGACGCAGCGGGATCTGATCGCGGGAGAAGTCTCCAAGGATCTGACGCGGCGGGTGCTTTTGCCGGAAAAGATATCCAAAGCGCATGACGAAGGGGTTTTGCATTTTCATGATGCGGACTATTTTGTACAGCCTATTTTTAATTGCTGTCTGATCAACATCGGGGACATGCTGGACAACGGGACGGTGATGAACGGGAAGCTGATCGAAAGCCCGAAGAGTTTTCAGGTTGCGTGCACGGTGGTGACGCAGATCATAGCGGCGGTGGCGTGTTCGCAGTATGGCGGGCAGTCGGTCGATATACGGCATCTCGGCAAATATCTGCGCAAGAGCCGTGAGAAATTCGAGAAGCATTTCCGAGAAACCTGTCCCGAGCTTTCGGATGCGGAGGCGGAAAAGCTGGTAGCCGACCGTATTCGCGACGAGTTGAAGAGCGGAGTGCAGACGATCCAGTATCAGATCAACACGCTGATGACGACCAACGGGCAGTCTCCGTTTGTCACATTGTTTTTGTATCTGGACAAGGACGACGAATATCTGGAAGAGAATGCGCAGATCGTGATGGAGATACTGCGTCAGCGGTATGAAGGGATCAAGAACGAAAAGGGCGTGTATGTGACGCCGGCTTTTCCGAAGCTTGTGTACGTTTTGGACGAGATCAACTGTTTAAAAGGCGGCAAGTACGATTATATTACCGAGTTTGCGGTCAAGTGTTCTTCCAAGCGTCTGTATCCCGATTATATTTCGGCGAAGAAGATGCGGGAAACGTACGAAGGGAACGTATTCAGTCCGATGGGATGCCGTTCGTTTCTTTCGCCGTGGAAGGATGAAAACGGGAACTATAAATTTGAAGGCAGGTTCAACCAGGGTGTGATATCGATCAATCTTCCGCAGATCGGGATTTTGGCGAAAGGGGACGAGAAAAAATTCTGGGAGCTGTTCGACGAGCGGCTGGAGCTGTGCCGCGAGGCGCTGATGTGCCGTCATCGTGCGCTGTTGGGCACGCGTTCGGACGTGAGTCCGATCCATTGGCAGTACGGAGCGATCGCGCGCCTGCAAAAGGGCGAGAAGATCGACAAGTTGCTGTTTGACGGATATTCGACGCTTTCGTTGGGTTACATCGGTCTGTACGAAGTGACCAAACTGATGAAGGGAGTGCCGCAGACGGACGCGGCGGGCGAAGAGTTCGCGTTGCGCGTGATGCGGTATATGCGCGACAAGACGGATTCCTGGAAAAAGGAAACGGGGTTGGGATTTGCGCTGTACGGCACGCCTGCGGAGTCGCTGTGTTACCGTTTTGCGCGCATCGACAAGGAGAGGTTCGGGACGATCGAAGACGTAACGGACAAGGGATATTACACCAATTCTTACCATGTGGACGTGCGTGAAAAGATCGATGCGTTCTCGAAATTTTCTTTTGAAGCGCAATTCCAGAAAATTTCGTCGGGCGGCTGTATTTCGTATGTGGAGATCCCGAACATGCAAAACAATCTCGAAGCGATGCAGTCGGTGGTGAAATTCATATACGACAACATACAGTATGCGGAATTCAACACGAAGAGCGATTATTGTCACGTATGCGGATGGGACGGCGAGATCGTTATCAACGATGACAACGAATGGGAGTGCCCGAACTGTCACAACAAAGACCACAGGAAGATGAATGTTACGCGGCGCACTTGCGGATATCTGGGCGAAAATTTCTGGAATCTGGGCAAGACGAAGGAGATCAAAGCGCGCGTATTGCATTTGTGAGAAAATATGAATTATGCCGAGATCAAAAAACATGATATTGCGAACGGCGTCGGGGTACGTGTTTCGCTGTTTGTGAGCGGCTGCACGCATCGTTGCAAGGGATGTTTCAATGCTGTGGCGTGGGATTTTGCTTACGGAAAGCCTTTCACGGAGCAGACAGAAGAGGAAATTCTGGCGGCGTCGGGGCACGACTACATTGCCGGATTGTCGCTTTTGGGCGGCGAGCCGTTCGAGCCGTGCAACCAGCGGGCGTTGCTGCCGCTTTTGCGGGCGTTCCGTGCGCGGTTTGCGGATAAGACGGTGTGGTGCTATACGGGTTACACGCTGGAAAAGGATCTTTATGCGGGCGGCAGGGCGCATTGTGAGGCGACGGAAGAGATGTTGTCTTTGCTGGACGTGCTTGTGGACGGAGAGTTTGTGGAGGAGCTGAAAGATTTGAAACTGCGTTTCCGCGGCTCATCCAACCAACGGATCATCGATCTTCCGCGCACGCTGCGAGCGGGCGTGACGCATTTATGGAAGGACGGAAAATACGAAAACGGATAAGGGGAGGGAGAAACCAAGATGCAAAGGATCAAAATGAGAGTAAAGAAATTGTTGCCGAACGCGAAACTTCCGACGTACGGAAGCGAGTTTTCCGCGGGGGCGGATCTGTATGCGCTGAGCGATCACAGCGTGCGGATCGGGCCGGACGAAACGGCGGTCGTGCACACGGGGCTTGCGGCGGAGATCCCGGACGGGTATGTGGGGCTTATCTTTGCGCGGAGCGGGCTTGCGACGAAGAAGGGGCTTGCTCCCGCGAATAAAGTGGGCGTGATCGACAGCGATTATCGCGGGGAGATCCGCGTTGCGCTGCACAATCACACGAAATACGAGCAGAGCATAGAGCCGTTTGAGCGCATTGCGCAGTTGGTGCTTGTCCCGTACGTATGCGCGGAGTTTGAGGAGGCGGAAGAGCTTTCGGAAACGGTGCGCGGAGAAGGCGGGTTCGGCTCTACGGGCGCAAAATAAAGTCGGCGGAGAATTTTTGCAAAGCGCTTGTATTTCGGCAGGATTCTGCTATAATAAGAATAAGAAACCAAAAAGGAGAAGAAAGCAATGGCAAAGTATGTTTGCACCGTATGCGGTTACGAGTACGATGAAGCGACGGGGGATCCGGATAACGGGATCGCTCCCGGCACGAAGTGGGAAGACATTCCCGAGGATTTTACTTGCCCGCTTTGCGGCGTCGGCAAGGATCAGTTCGAACAGGCGTAAAGAAGCGGCGGACGCATTTTTAAAATGCGTCCGCCGCTTTTGGCGGGAAGAGCGAAGAGATGTTCCGAATTTTTGACATTCCGAGAAAAAACGTTTACAATATTTTGGAATTGTCAAGAATGGTATACGCAGGAAAAGTCTATGATATTTTTACAGATATTTCTATTGTTGGTGGGGCTTGCGTTGCTGGTCAAGGGAGCGGATTGGTTTGTGGACGGCGGCGCGGGGCTTGCAAAAAAATGCCGTATTTCGCCGCTTGTGATCGGGCTGACCGTCGTGGCGTTCGGGACGAGTGCGCCTGAGCTTGCGGTATCGGTGACGTCGGCGTTGCAGCAATCGACGGATATTTCCATCGGCAATGTTGTGGGCAGCAACATTGCGAACATTCTTTTGATTTTGGGTGCGTCCGCAATGGTGCACGAACTGCCCGTGCAAAAAATTTCGCTCAAACTTGATTTCCCCGTGCTTTTGATCGCGAGCGGTTTGCTGATCGGTTTGGGGCTATGGGGCAATTCTCTTGCATGGTACGACGGTTTGATCTTGCTGGCGGTTTTTGCGGTGTATATGTTTTTGCTTTTCCGCCATGCTTTCAAAGAGCAGAAACTGCAGCCCCTGCGGGAGAATTATGCCGCGTTGCCCGACGGTGCGGAGCAAGCGGAAGGAGAGCAAGGCGAAGAGTCTTCGGCGCAGGGCAAAGCGGATGTGATCGCCGTGCCGGGGAAGCGGGAGAAAGGGGGCAATTATTTTCTTGCGTGGCTGGAAGTGCGGCGAGGGAAACTCTGGTTTCTTTTGCTGATGCTCGTGGTGGGGCTCGCGATGGTCGTAGGCGGCGGGATGCTGCTGGTCGATGCGGCGAAGAAGATCGCTGCGGCGGCAGGGCTGTCCGAGCGGGTGATCGGTTTGACGGTGGTGGCGGTCGGAACGTCGCTGCCCGAGCTTGTGACGTCTGTCGTGGCCGCCTGCAAAGGCGAAACGGACATTGCGGTCGGGAACATTATCGGGAGCAACATTTTCAATATTTTTATTGTGGCAGGGGTCGCGTCGTTGGTTTATCCGCTGGCGTTTACGACGGCAAATCTGATCGATGCCGTGGTGGCGTTGGCCGCGGCGGCGGTGCTGTACGTCTTGTCTTTTTTGCGGGGCAGACGGTTGGGAAAAATCGGAGGCATGATCCTGCTGGCGGGGTTTGCGGGGTATTACGTCTGGCTGTTTTTGGCATAAAATATTGCGGACGGCAAACGCATTTACGGTCTGCGGCATAGCCGATATAAATAAAGAGCGAGCGATATCGATATGCGCCCCAAAAGTTTGACAAACTTTTGGGGCGCATATCGTATGCCCGCGTACGGCGGTTTATGCAAGAAAGACCTGGATTCGGATGGAAAAGGCATTTATTTTGTGTTAGAAAAAAATGTCAAGGCTGATCGGGAGAAAGATCGTCGGCGTCTTTTTTCAGAGTAAAAAATTTGATCAGCATATAGGTGCAGATGCCGAGGCAAAGGATACCGAAAAAGCAGCCGCCGAGGGCGGTGGCGCGCGAATAATCGGCGGAAAGGTCATTCATGGCGAGCAAGGCGGTCTGAGCGAACACGATTGCGGTGAAAGCGGAAGCGAGGTTTACGCATTTAAGCCCTGTGCCGAGCAGATTTTTTTGTTTGTTGGCGCGCACGATCCCTAAAATTGCGAAAGTAAGTTCGGTGAAAGCGACGGTTGCGACGGTGACGCCGAAAATAGTACCGTATTTTTCAATGAAATAAAGGAAAGCGGGGTTATACGCTTCCGAGACAAAAAACAGGCGGGCCATATAAGCGATATAAAAGATCGCGGCAGCGGCGAGGACGGCGCACATGGCGAGGAAAACCGCCTGTTCGGTTTTGCGGGAAAGGCTTGTTTTCCGTGCGGCGAAAAAGATCGTTTTCGAGGAGGCTACGGACAGGGAAGAGAGCCCGTTGACGACGATAATGGGAGAAAAAAAAGCCCCGAAGAGGATTTTTGCCGCGGCGGCACAGTAATTGAATATCATGGATAAAAAGCTTGCCCTGTATTTCCTGCCGGGAAAGAGGGGGATCGTTTGGGTAGGTTGCGTCACGGCGAATCTCCTTTTTTCGGATAGCTGCAAATTTCTTTTTAAATAGGATAGCATAAGAGCGGGTATTTTGTCAAACGCAGAAACGGGGCGGAGAAAGCCGATCGGGGCAAGCGGAGGGAGGAAAAGACTGAAAATTTTTGCAGAACTATTGACAAAAAGGGGAAATTGCGGTTTAATATTTATATAGAAGCGGTGCAAAAAAACGCCGCGGAGGAGGCTTTCATGAACAAAGTAATAACGGTCAGCCGGCAGTTCGGCAGCGGAGGCAGGGAATTCGGCATCAAACTTGCGCACGAGCTGAAAATTCCTTTTTACGACAAAGACCTCATTTCCATGGCGGCGGAGGACAGCAATCTTTCGCCGGAATTTATGAAGCATTACGAAGAGAGTGCGCCCGGGCTCTTTTCGCGTACGCTGTATTCGTACTATCAGATGCCTATGACCGATCAGATCTACATTGCGCAATCCAATCTGATCAAGCGGCTGGCGCAGGAAGGGCCCTGCGTGCTGATCGGGAGGTGTTCGGACGTGATCGTGGAAGACAGCATCAAGATCTATATACACGCGCCGCTAGCCAAGCGAGTGGAGCGCAAACTTGCGATGGATACGGGGGTACCTCCCGAAAAGATGGAAGATCACGTCAAGGCGACGGACAAAAAGCGCAAAAAATACTATGAATATTATACCGACCAGAAATGGGGGATGGCGGAAAACCATCATTTGTGTCTGGACAGCGGGCTGATCGGAGTTGACGGGTGTGTGGAATGTGCGCTTGCGTACATTGCGCGCATACAGGAATAAGGGAATTTTTGTGTTAAAAAAGCGAAAAGCGTGTCGAAAGCGCGGAAAGAAGCGGGCGGAAGCCCGCTTTTTTATTGACAGACGGCCGATACAAGATTATAATAACATAAATTTGATTTGGAAAACGGTGAAAACGAGTGAAGAACGCAAAGACGGTAGTTGTGGGAATGAGCGGCGGCGTAGACAGTTCGGTGGCGGCGTTGCTGTTGAAGGAGCAGGGATACGACGTGATCGGGCTGTACATGGTAAACTGGGAAGAAG
>CALVMA010000068.1 GCA_944341655.1 uncultured Clostridia bacterium
GGCAGTGCATCAGCAAAATTTTATGATTTGGTTGCGGCAGGATTTTGCGGCGGATAGTACGGAATGAGGATATCCGAGCGCATGGCGATGGAGCGCGTCTTGCCGCCCGCGAACTCCACCGTGTAAGCGCCGTTTTCCGCGGCAAGCACCGTTCCCGCGCCCAGCAGGGGGTGCCGCACGCGATCGCCGACGGCAAAGGTCTGTATGCGCTCTTCGCCGACGGTAAGGCAGCCCATCGCGCTCTCCGTTTCGCGGATGTAGAGGCGGGATTTTTGTTCAAATTCTTTGGAACGGTATCCCTGCACGTCCAGAAGACCGCTGTCGATGTTGAACAAAAATCTGGAAGAATACAGCTCGCCGCGCGCCTGTGCGTCGAATCCTTCGGCGTCGGAAAGATACAGTTGGTTTTCGGCGCGCGTGAGCGCGACGTAAGCGACTCTGCGTTCTTCTTCCATATCCTCTTTGGTTCGTATTTTTCTGGAAGGAAACATTCCTTCGTTTAAGCAGCAGACAAACACGCAGGGGAATTCGAGTCCTTTTGCCGTATGCACGGTCATGAGCTTTACGCTTTCCGCCGCGTCCGTTTCGTCGGCGGCGGAAAGCAGCGCGATGCCGTTGAGATACGTTTCCGCGTCCGTTTCTTCGCCTGCCGAATCCACATATTCCCGCACGGAACTTTTCAGCTCGTTGAGGTTGTCAAGCCTGTCCTGGTTTCCGCTGAGCATGAGGTAGGGCGTATAGCCGCTGGTTTGCAGGATATGGTCGAGGGTATCGGCGATATCGTTTTCGGTGCCGAATTGCCGTCCTTCGTCGATTGCCTGCAAAAATTCTGCCGCTTTGGAGGAAGCGAACAGCGGCTCTCCCGCAAGCTCTCTCAGGGAATCCAAGAGGGAGGCTCCTTTTCCGGCGGCATGCTCGCGCAGCCGTTCCAGCCTCGTTTTGCCGATGCCTCGGGGCGGCGTGTTGACAACGCGCAGGAAAGAGAGGTCGTCGGCGAAAACGAGCAGCCTTAAATAAGCGAGGGCGTCTTTGATCTCTTTTCTGCGGTAAAATGCCGTGGCGCCGTATACTATGTAGGGCAATTTTCGGCGCATCAGGGCTTCTTCGACGGGCCTCGACATATAATTCCCGCGGTAAAGAACGGCGATATCCGAAAGCAAGGTCCCGCTTTGCTGTAAGCCGCAAATCGTTTCGGCGATCCATTCGCTTTCTTCCTTTCGGGAGCGCGCGTGAAAATAGCACGGTTTGGTTCCGCCCGCGCGTACGGGACGGAGCGACTTGGGCAGGCGCTGTATGTTGTGCGCGATCAGTGAGTTGCTCGCTTGCAGTATTTCGGGCGTCGAGCGGTAATTGCGGTCGAGGACGATGCTCTTTACGTCGGGGAATTTTTTGTCGAATTCGAGGAAATATTTCACGTCCGCGCCGCGCCAGGAATAGATGGTCTGATCGGGATCGCCGACGATAAAAAGATTTCCGTGCTTTTGGGATAAGATCGCCGCCAGCTTATATTGTTCGCCCGATACGTCCTGAAACTCGTCGATCTGTATATATTCGAAATGCTCCTGCCATTTTTTTCGTATGACGGCGTTCGTTTTAAAAAGATAAAGCACAAACTGAATGAGATCGTTAAAATCGAGATAGAAATTTTTGCGCTGGCGTACGAGGTATTGCAGGATGACAGAATCCATGCTTTTCGGCTCCCTCGCGCGGGGCAGATCGGGCGCTTCGAGCGTCCTGTGCGGATCGGTAAGAAAGGGGACATAATCCGCGTGCGATTTGTAAACCTCGATCGCGTCCATACATTTTTTGAAGGAAAAATCGCGCAAAGTCAGCCCGTTTTCGTCGAAAATCGTCTGTAAAATGCTTTTTTGGTCTTCCTCGTCCAAAACCATGAAATTGGAAGGATAGGCAAGGTGTGAAATGTCCTTTTTCAGGATCTTATGGCACGCGCCGTGAAAAGTCAGTATCCAGCCGCCCTCATCGTCAGGCATGAAAGAACGGATGCGCTTGCGCATTTCCCACGCCGCTTTGTTGGTAAACGTCACAGAAAGGATGTGCTCGGGCAGTACGCCCAGCATGCGCGCAATGTACACATAGCGGAGCGTAAGCACTTTCGTCTTTCCGCTGCCCGCGCCTGCCGCCACGCGCACAAATCCTTCCGTGGCCTTTACGGCTTGCGTCTGTTCTTCGTTCAATCCCTCAAAAATTGTTTCCATGCCCATACTCGTTCCTCATTTGCGAACTTATGTTCGTATTTATATTATAACTTTAAATTGCGGGAAATGCAAGAGCTTTTCCGTCTTTTTTTGTGTTTCCTTGAATCGGGCAAAATCGAAGGATGTTTTGCCTAACAAAAGAAACCGTGTTTTCAAACGGGGAGGGGCAGAAATTTCGTGCTTGGCAAATTTATCCGAAAGCCGCGGGCTGCAAAATATTTGCAGCCCGCGGCTTTCGGATAAAAATGGGATCTTGGTGATTTGTCTGCAAGGAAGAAACAAGAAGGAATTTTTATTTAAATTCCCTAAAAAAAACGCCTCGGCGCAAATATTTGTGCCGAGGTGAAGATAGGGAAATTATTC
>CALVMA010000069.1 GCA_944341655.1 uncultured Clostridia bacterium
CCGCTCGTGCACGGGAACGGGCTCCGCAACCTCTGCCCGCTTTGCCGCCGAAAAAGCCTGCTTTTTCGGCGATTTTTTCAATTTGCCCTTTTCCTTTGCCGACACAGGGCCGAAAAGACACAAGATCCCGAAAACCGGATAATAAGCGGCGCGAAATACAAGCGCCACCGCCAACACAAGCAGAGGTGCCTGGTGCGCGCACAGAGCCAAAGCCGCAAACAAAAACAGACAGATATCCGAAACAAAGAGATAGGCATTTTTACTGCGGCCGCGCAACCCCCGCACCGCAAAGCACAAAATCAGCCACACAACAAACACGGCAAAAGGACAAAACAAAAGGATCAGCGCGGAAATATCACAAAAAAAATCGCCTGCCCTTTCCGCAAAAGACAAGATGGCTTCCCAGATCGCCAAAGACACGGCTACGCCCTCCAAAATGGTTTACTCATCCATTATAGACGGAATTTTTGCGCGTATTTCTTGTCTTTTTGGCGAATTATAAAAATCAGCGCGTTTTTCGGTCGATTCCCTATGCCCCGCTCCGCAAAACAGTTTCCGCCCCCAATATTCCCGCTTCGCAAAAAAATCCCGCCGCACATTTTGTGCGGCGGGATCCGATCTCAATGATACTTTTTGCGAAAAGCGCGGCGAAATTCAATTACAAAAGCACTTCCGCAGAAAGCGTGACAAAATCCGATCACAGGGGCACTTCCACGGAAAAACCGCGCAAAATATTGACGATATGCGCGGAAACGCGCTTCACTTTTTCCGAACGCTTTGCCGCCGCCGCGTAAATTTTCAGCTGCGGCGCATAATCGGCAAGCAGGCGCGCGCCGTCGTGCGAAGAATATTTGTAATCGACGATCACGCATTCGTCGCCGCGCACCGCCATCAGGTCGATCACCCCCTGCACCAGCACTTCGTCCTCCGACCGTACGCCATACAATTCGGAGACGGGCATGGCAAGCAAAAATTCCCTCTCCCGATACAACGTATATCCCGCCAGCTCCTTAAACAGCGGCATCCTTAAAATCTGCGCGCCCTTTTCCGCATCGACCGTCATTCCTTCCCGCGCCAGCTCCGCCCCGAGCCGCGCCGCCTCTTCCTCCGCGGGCGCGCCGAAATCGGCGCGCTCCAAAAAGGCGTGGTACGCCGTGCCCGTGCGCGCATCCGCGGGCGTTGCATAAAACTCCTCCTGCATGCGGACACTCTCTTCCTGCGCGTTTTCCGCGCGCCTGCGCAAAAGCGCCGATGCGGACGTCTTGACTGGAAGCCCCACGCTCTCCGCATACGGGTATGCGCGCCGATACCGCTCCCGCACGGCGCGCGCCGCTTCTTCGTCCGCCTCGCCCGCCGTCAGCACGCGCTCCGCGGGCGGCTCCCGCTCCGCGCCGAATACGGGCGTCACCAGCGACGAAAGTTTGCTCAGATCCACAAAATCCGCAAAGCTTCCCGCACTCTTCGATTCGTCCCCGTCGAATCCTTTCTCTTTGGTGAAAACCAGATGCAGCGTACTCTTCGCCCGCGTCAGAGCAACGTACAGAATACGCATTTCGTCTTCCGCACGCTTGTGACGCAAACGGTTCTTTACCGCCGCGCGCAGAATGGTTTCCGAGGACGTGTATTCGTCCGGATCGTATGCTTCGGGAGCAAAACCCCATTCGTCGTCAAAGAGGATCCCTTTCAGATCCTCGCCGCTGAACGGCGCGTTCATCCCAGCAACGATCACCACCGGAAATTCCAGCCCCTTCGAAGCGTGCATGGTCATCACGCGCACCGCGTTCTCCCCGCCGCTCTCCGAAAAACCGATCTTATACCCGCTGTCTTTCAAAAACGCCAAAAATGCCGCCACGCTCTTGTCCGCACACGCCGAACACAGCCGACCGATGCGCCGCACTTTCTCCGCCCCGCAAGACGACGCAAGCAATTTCATTTCCATGCCCGTCTGCGTCAGAATGCGCGACAATATCTCCGCCGCGCTCCGCGCCGACATCTCCGTGCGCAACTGTTCGCAAAGCGCAAAAAATTTGCGCAGTTTCTCCGACGTTGCGTCCTTTTCCGCATACGACTCGCACGCCGCACAAAAACTGCCCTGCGGCGCCGCCAGCCGTATCTTCGCCAGCTCCGCATCCGTCAGCTTCCCCATTTCGCTCTTCAGCGCCGCCGCCAACGGTATATCCTGCTCGCCGTTATCCAAATATTGCAGGATCGCGATCAGCGTTTTTACCTCGGGATAATCGCATACGTTCACTTCCGCGCTCGCCGCCACGGGAACGCCGCGCCGCACAAGCTCGCGCACCACGCTCTCCATTTTCTCCTTTTTGCTGCGCGTGAGAACCACGATGTCCCCGTATGCGTTCGCCACCTCTCCCGAAACAGGATCGTGCCGCACCTTCCCGACTTCCTGCAGGACAAGGTCCGCGATCAGCTCCGCTTCCGCGGAAACGGGTACGTCTTTTTGCGACAAATGTTCCGCCACCGAATAGACGTCCCGCTCTTTTTCTTCCCCCTGCTCCGCTTCGGGCACAAACTCTATGTGCACTTCGCCCCCCTCCTGCGAAGCAGACCCCGCGCACATCATCGACGTGTTTTTATAATCCACCGAACAGCTCTTTTCCGTCATCGCCTGCGAAAACAGATCGTTGACCGCATTCAAAACGTTGCTGCAACTGCGGAAATTTCCGTTGAGGGTGAGAGACCTTCCCGCCTTTTTCAGCTTTTCATACTTTTTCGTGAAAAATGCCGCGCTGCAGCCGCGGAATCCGTAAATGGATTGCTTCGCGTCCCCCACCATAAACACGTTTTCCCCCGAAACAAGGGACAAAATCCGCTCCTGCACGGGATTGACGTCCTGGTATTCGTCGACAAATACGTGCGTATAGCGCGAGCGCACTTCCTCGCGGACGTGCGGGATATCCAAAAGTTCCAGACACTTGTGCTCGAGATCGGAAAAATCCAGAACGCCCGCGCGGCGTTTCAGCCGCGCGTAGTTCGCGTCGAAAGCGAGCAACAGCTCGCCCAGCGCCGCCGCGATCTTCCCCGCAACGAAAAACGCCTCCTTCTCCTCTTCGCGGCCGCGCAGCTGCGCCGCCGCCTTCTTCATGCCGTCGATCCTGCCTTTGAGCGAGCCGATCGCTTCGTCCAACTCCAACGCGCGCGCATCGCCCGATTTTTTTATCGCCGTGTTCGCAGGTTTGGAGCCCAGCGAAAGACCTTGCAGCAACTGCGCGCAGGCAAACAGGTCGGGAGCTTTTTGCAGCCCCTCCGCCAGAGCGCGCCGCTCTTCCAAAAACGCCGCGTGCT
>CALVMA010000070.1 GCA_944341655.1 uncultured Clostridia bacterium
TTTGACAATAACCTTCCCTGCATTGCGGAAAAAGAGATCGTTGCGGTGGACAGCATTGCCGACGAGCTGATGAATTACATGATCACCGAGCAGGGATGTTATCTTGCCAGTAAAGAAGTGCAGGATAAGCTGGTGGCGACCGTGCTTACGCCGAAGGGATTGAACCGCAAATGCGTGGGCAGGAGCGCGAAGGTTTTGCTCGGAATGGTCGGCGTAGAAGTATCGGACGATATTCGCTGTATCGTATTTGAGGGTGAGAAAGAGCATCCGCTGATTTCGGAAGAATTGATGATGCCGATTTTGGGTATGGTACGCGCGAAAGATTTTGACGACGCGGTGGAAAAAGCCGTGTGGCTGGAACACGGCAACCGTCATTCGGCGCATATTCATTCCAAGAACGTTGACAACATCACGAAATACGCAAAAGCCATCGACACGGCGATCCTGGTCAAAAACGGGCCTTCGTACGCGGCGATCGGCTACGGCGGTGAAGGTTTCTGTACGTTTACGATCGCGAGCAGAACGGGTGAAGGCTTGACTTCTGCCGCCACGTTCACGAAGCGCCGCCGTTGCGTTATGAGTGACAGTTTGTGCATCCGCTGAAGAAAGGAGAAACAATAAATGGACATCAATAATAAAAGTATTGAAGAGATCGTCAGAAAAGTTCTGGAAGACATGACGGGCGGTGCAAAGAGTGCACCGGCTCCGGCAGCGAGCGTATCCGGCGGAGCCATTCCGCAGAAAGCGCGCGTTGCGATGTTGGTCGAAAAGGAAAAATATGAGATCCGTGAATATCCGCTTCCTCCGATCGGGGACAACGATATCCTCGTGAAAGTGGAAGGATGCGGCATCTGCGGTACGGATGCGCATGAATTCAAACGCGATCCGTTTAACCTGATTCCGGTCGTGCTCGGACATGAAGGCACGGGCGAGATCGTGAAGATGGGCAAAAACGTCAAGAAAGACAGTGCGGGCAAAGATCTGAAGATCGGCGACAAAGTTGTCACCTGCATGATCTTCAAAGACAACCCCGACATTACGATGTTCGATCTGAACAAACAAAACGTCGGCGGTGCGGACGTTTACGGGCTTCTTCCCGACGACGACGTACATTTCAACGGCTGGTTTTCGGACTATCTGTTGGTGCGCGGAGGGAGCACGATCTTCAACGTGAGCGATCTGGATCTTTATTCGCGTATTTTGATCGAACCCTGCGCGGTGCTTGTCCATGCGGTAGAGCGTGCGAAAACGACGGGGATCCTTCGTTTCAACAGCCGCGTGGTGGTGCAAGGGTGCGGCCCGATCGGGCTTATCTGCATCGCGGTGCTCCGCACGATGGGTGTGGAGCATATCACGGCGGTGGACGGCGAAGCAAAGCGTCTGGAATTTGCCAAACTGATGGGTGCGGACAAGACGGTCAATTTCAAAGAATACAAAGGCATCGAAAATCTTGCCAAAGCGGTGGAAGACAGCTTTGAAGGACATCTTGCTGATTTCGCGTTCCAGTGCACGGGTTCGCCCGTAGCGCATGCGAACATCTATAAATTTGTTCGCAACGGCGGCGGACTGTGCGAGCTCGGGTTCTTTATCAACGGCGGCGATGCGACGATCAATCCTCACTTTGATATTTGCTCGAAAGAGCTTACGATGGTAGGTTCTTGGGTATATACGCTCCGCGCTTATGCAACGACGTTTGATTTCCTCAAGCGTGCGAAAGGGATCGGCCTGCCTATGGACAAATTGATCACGCATACCTTCCCGCTCGATCAGATCAACGAAGCGCATCAGACGAACCTGCGTATGGAAGGTCTGAAGATCGCGATCATCAACAAATAAGCAGGTAGAGTATGGCACAGGCAGTCGGTATTTTGGAAGTGTTCGGATTGGCGACGGCATTTGTGGCGGCGGACGCGGGCTGTAAGGCGGCGGACGTCACGGTGGAGCATTTCGACAAAAACAAACCCGGCAACGCGGATAAACTTCCCGTACCGTTGATTGTCTGCATCAAATTCCGCGGCGATGTTGCGGCGGTGGAGGCGGCAATGGAAGCGGCGGAGAGAGCGGCGGAAGGGATTTCCGGTGTTGTCGACAAGTTTATTATTGCGAATCCCGAAGAGGGGACGCAAAAGATGTTGAAACTCAACGCATTTGACAAAAATTAAAACGGATAAATTTCAGGAGGATAAAAACATGGCAAAGGAAGCATTGGGCATGATCGAAACCAGGGGACTGGTCGCAGCGATCGAGGCAGCAGATGCAATGGTCAAAGCAGCGGAGGTTACTTTGATCGGAACGGAGAAGATCGGCAGCGGGTTGGTCAGCGTTATGGTGCGCGGCGATGTCGGCGCGGTGAACGCGGCGGTGGAAGCCGGAGCGAATAATGCGTCCAGACTGGGCGAACTGGTTGCGAAACATGTAATTCCCCGTCCTCATGCAGACGTGGAAAAGATTCTGCCCAAGCTGTAATCGGAAGGCAGGCCGGAGGAAACTATGTCACTTGGTTTTATCGAAATATCCGGCGTGACCGCGGCGATCGATGCGCTCGACATCATGTGTAAAACGGCGGATGTCGAGCTCGTAACCTGGGAAAGAAAACTCGGCGGCAGGCTCGTGACTCTGATAGTTCGGGGCAGTGTGTCGGCCGTGACGGAAGCGGTAGAAGCAGCGGCGGCGGGAGCGATCAAAAAACCTGTCGCAAAAGCGGTCATCGCCAACCCGCATCCGGAAACGGAGCGGCTGGTTGCGCTTTCTGCATCCAGATTGAAGAAAAAGAACGTCAAAGACGTTCCGATGGAGCACGATACATAATAAATCGTGCGTCAAAGCCAAAAGCGAACGGGAAACCCGTAAGCAAATAAAAAAGTAAAATATCTCTGAAGGAGGAGAAAAGAAATGTCACTCGAAGCATTGGGTATGATCGAAACGAGAGGTCTTGTTGCAGCGATCGAAGCGGCGGATGCTATGCTGAAAGCAGCGAACGTTACGTTGATCGGAACCGAGAAGATCGGCAGCGGCTTGGTCAGCGTGATGGTCAGAGGCGATGTCGGCGCGGTGAACGCGGCAGTCGAAGCGGGTGCGAACAATGCATCCAAACTCGGTGAGCTGGTTGCCAAGCACGTAATCCCTCGTCCTCATTCCGACGTCGAGAAGATTCTTCCCCAGCTTTCCAAATAATAGCAGGGTAAAGGATCGGCATGCTTGAGCCTGTGCCCCGATTGATATCGGGGCACGGCGGAAAGCTCGGTTATGTCCCCGCCGTTTCGGACGGGGTGGTTTTGTATACGATTTTTTCGGACGATTCGGGAGGATACGGTAGTGGAACAAAGCACTGTTGAGATGATAACAAGGCTTGCATTGCGTGCATTGGAAGAACAACAAAATTCCGGAAGCGGGTTTATGGTACCGGTCGGAGTATCCGCGAGGCATGTACATCTGACGCAGGAACATGTGGAACAGCTTTTCGGCAAAGGCCACGAGCTGCATAAGAAAAAAGATCTTATGGGCGGGCAGTTTGCGGCGGAAGAGTGCGTTACGATCGTGGGGCTGAAGCTGCGTGCGATCGAAAACGTGCGTGTGCTTGGTCCTTGCCGTAAAAATTCGCAGGTGGAGATATCTGCGACGGACGCGCTCAAGCTGGGAGTGAAAGCGCCTATCCGCGAATCGGGAAACATAGCAGGCAGTGCGCCGATCGCATTGGTCGGGCCCAAAGGTGCGATTTATTTGCAGGAGGGCTGTATCATAGCGAAGCGTCACATACATATGTCGCCTGCGGATGCGGAAGCAGCGGGAGTGAAAGACGGCGACGTCGTATCGGTGCGTGCGGACAATGAGCGCGGTACCGTTTTCAATCACGTTCAGATCCGCGTAGATAAGAGCTTTACACTGGAAATGCATTTGGATACGGATGAGGCGAACGCGGCGAAAATCGCTACGGGAACGACTGTCCGCATCATATGATCGGAGGATAGCGGGAATGATCATCGGAAAAGTAGTGGGCAGTGTGGTGTCCACGCGCAAGTGCGAAAATCTTGTGGGAAACAAATTCATGATCGTGGAACCGATCCCCAGCCTGAAAGTAACGAATCGGATCGTTGCGATCGATAAGATCGGAGCGGGTATCGGTGAAATGGTTCTCGTTGCGCAGGGCAGTGCGGCGCGCGTAGGCTGCAATATGGAAACCGCGCCTGTTGACGCTGCGATCGTCGGGATCCTGGACGAAGGACAAAATTTGGAGTAATTGCAGATTATGGATATGAAAGAACTTGCCGGTATTCTGCAAAAGAACGGCGTGGTCGGTGCAGGCGGAGCCGGTTTTCCGACCTATGCGAAACTTGACGCGCGTGCAGAAACGATCATCATGAACTGTGCGGAGTGCGAACCTTTGTTGAAATTGCACCGCCAGTTGTTGGAGAAGTATGCGGACGAGATCGTTTCGGCGTTTCATCTCGTGATGGAGACCGTCGGGGCAAAAGAGGCGGTCATCGGCATTAAAAAGGCATATAAAGCGGCTATCTCCGCATTGGAAGGGGTTCTTCCGCGGTATCCGGGGGTTCGTCTCGGTCTGTTGGATGAAGTTTATCCTGCGGGTGACGAAGTCGTATTGATATACGAAGTGACGCACAAAGTAGTGCGTCCGGGCGGTTTGCCCATTGAGAGCGGTGTGATCGTGTTCAACGTGGAGACGCTGTACAATCTTCACCGCGCATTGAAGAAAGAAGAACCCGTGGTGGATAAGCTGGTCAGCGTTGTGGCGGAAGTCAATCATCCGGTTACGCTGCGCATGCCGATCGGATCCACGGTTGAGAAAGCGGTGCAGCTTGCGGGCGGCGCGAAGATCAAAGATCCCGTGTATTTTGTGGGCGGCCCGATGATGGGCAACATCATGCCCGGCAGCGCGCCGATCACAAAGACGACGAACGCGATCCTCGTTTTGCCGCAGAATCATTATCTGGTGGAGCGCAAGCGCGCAAAACCGGAGATCATGCTCAAGCGTGCGGCGGCAAGCTGTTGCCAATGCTCGATGTGTACGGATCTTTGTCCGCGCCACGCGTTGGGGCATCCGATCCAACCGCACTTGTTTATGCGTGCCGCGACGTGCAAAGACGTGCAGGATCCGAATATTTTCCTGGATACGTTTTTCTGTTCGTCCTGCGGTCTGTGCGAGCTGTATTCCTGTTTCCAGG
>CALVMA010000071.1 GCA_944341655.1 uncultured Clostridia bacterium
CCTTGCGCATGGCGCAAGGTTCGGGACGGCCGGAAAAAAGGAGAAAAACCGGCCGATGAGTGAGCCGATGCCGACGAAAGCGGCAAAAATTTTATATCGGACACGGATTGACAAAACATGTGAGAAAACGACAATGTTCGAAATATGCGCATATTGACATATCAGCCGATAAGAACTATAATGAAAGAAAACGGATGTTATCACAAAAAAGGAGTAAAAATGTCGGTGCAAACATTGTTGTTGGACGGGCGCACGCAGTCATTGATCGAAAGCTATGTTCCGGAAGGAGAGATCCTGGAAGGGCTTGTGGGATTTTTTTCGGTATTTGCCGACCATACGCGTATCCGTATTTTATCGGCGCTGGCGATCACGGAGCTTTGCGTGACGGATATTTCTTTGGTGCTCGGGATGAACCAGACAACGGTATCGCATCAGCTGCGATTTTTAAAAAATATCGGGATCGTAAAATCCAGTCGGGTGGGAAAAGTAATTTTTTACAGTTTGAGCAACGAAACGGTAAACGACGTTTTATTGAAAGGTGTCGAATTCCTGGGGTACTGAGAAAAGAGCAACGTTCAAGTTGCTTTTTTTTATTGCAAATTTTTTCGCGGTATTGTATAATAGGCAAGGAAGATTCCGTGTAATATAGTTTATGAATGAGATCCGTGAAAAGTTAAAATTATTGCCCGACGATCCGGGCGTTTATATCATGCTGGACAAGGACGGCAACGTCATTTATGTCGGAAAGGCGCGCGTTCTGAAGAATCGGGTGAGGCAATATTTTCATTCGACGCTGAAGACGGAAAAAGTGGCGGCAATGGTTGCGAATGTTGCCGATTTTTATTACATCATAACGAAATCGGAAATTGACGCGCTGTCTTTGGAAAACAATTTAATCAAAAAGTACAAGCCGAAATACAACATATTGCTCAAAGACGACAAGACATATCCGTACATCAAAGTGAGTATAGCGGAGCGATATCCTTCTTTTACGATATCGCGCAAGCTGAAAAAGGGAAGCCGATATTTCGGGCCGTACATGGGCGGCGTACGCGTCCGCGATGTATTGGAGATCGTGAACGCGGCATTCGGTGTGCGCATTTGTACGACGGCGATTGCGGAGAAGCCGAAAAAGCCGTGTCTGAATTACCATATACACCGTTGTCCCGCTCCGTGCGCGCATTTGATTTCGGAAGCGGAATACGGGGAGCGCGTCAAAGCTGCGATGCGTTTTCTGGACGGCGACGATGCGGGCGTCGAGCGGCTTTTGCGCGAAAAAATGCAGTTTTTTGCGGAAAACGAAGAGTTTGAGCTTGCCCTGGATTGTCGGAACAAGCTGGAAATGCTTTCAAAGATCGCTTTGAAACGCATCACGTCTTTAAACAGGGACATGAACGCGGACGTGATCGCCTATGTCAGCAACAATCTGTATTCGGCGGTCAATGTGCTGATCACGCGGCGCGGGATCATGCAGGGTGCGAGCACGTTTGCGGTGGAGAACGCCTCCGCGGACGGGGAGGCGCTGACGTCGTTCATCACGCAATATTATTCTGCGCACGAAATTCCGGACGAGATCATCGTGCAGGAATTTTGCGAAGCGCCGCTGCTGGAAGAGTATTTCCGCAAAGAGCGCGGCAAGAGCGTGAATGTTCTCGTACCGAAACAGGGGGTGCGCAAGCAGCTGCTGGACATGGCGGCGAACAACGCGGCGGAGTATCTCGACAAAGCGATCGACAGGATCCGTCACAAAGAGGACATGACGTTGAATGCGTGCAAGCGTTTGCAGGAAGTTTTGCATCTTTCGCGGTATCCCAGGCGCATGGAATGTTATGATATTTCGAATATCAGCGGCGTGGACAAAGTGGGCTCTATGGTCGTGTTCATCGACGGGGAAGCAGACAGGACGCAGTATCGGCGTTTTCGGATCCGAACGGTCGAGGGGGCAAACGATTTTGCGAGTTTGCAGGAAGTTCTGACGCGCAGGCTGGCAAAACTGGGTACCGAGGAAGAAGAGCGGTTTCCCGCGCCGGATCTTGTGATCATCGACGGCGGCAAGGGGCAGCTTTCCGCGGTCAAAGAAATTTTTGACCGTATGGGCGTTTGCGGGATCGATCTGATTTCTTTGGCGAAGAGAGAGGAAGAGATCTTTACGTTGAGCCAAAAGGATAGCGTGTTTTTGGATAAGCGTGATTATTGTCTGCAGATGTTGCAACGGATCCGCGACGAGGCGCACCGGTTTGCGATCACTTTTTTCCGCAACATTCACAGCAAACAATCTCTCACGAGCGTATTGACGGAGATTCCCGGTGTCGGGAAGATAAAGCGCCGTGCGCTGATCGAAAAATTCGGGTCGATCGACCGCCTGATGCGTGCCGACGTGAAAGAACTTGCGCAAGTCGAAGGGATCGGGGACGCGTTGGCTGCGGCTATAAAAAAATATTTTGAGGAAGAGCTTTAAAAATGCGGTTGTTTTACAGACTCATCGTGTCGGATTTTGACGGCACGCTCCGCCGCAGTGAAGGCGGTGTTTCGGAAAACAATTTACAAGCAGTGGCCGATTATGTGAAAGCGGGTGGCATTTTTGTTCTGTGCACGGGCAGGATGGCGGCATCGATTTTGCCATATGCGCGGCAGTTGGGTTTGAAGGGGTTGATTGCGGCCTGTCAGGGGGCGCAGATCATTGATACGCAGAGCGGAGAAATTTTATTCGACAGGCCGATCGGCTGCGCAGATGCGGAGGAGATCTGTGCGTTTTTACAGGCGGAGCATTGGCACATTCATGTTTATGACGGAAACGATCTTTACATCAACAAGGACGATCTTTTCCGTGCGGTATACGAAAAGACGTGTGCGGTGCGGGGGATACTGACGCCGGAACGCATATCCGATACCGTGAGGGAGAAAAAGATCTCGCCGCAGAAAATTGCGGTGATGTGCGATGCTTCGGAGCGGGATTATATTTTACGGCAGACCGAAGAAAAATTCGGTAAAAGGTTTTACGTGACGACGAGCGCGGATAATTTGGTAGAGATCATGCGGCGCGGATGCGACAAAGGGGGCGCACTGCGGTTTGTTGCGGAGCATTACGGCATTCCGCTTTCACAGACGATCGCGATCGGTGATAATTTTAATGATCTGCCGATGATCGATGCGGCCGGATTGGGGGTTGTCGTTGAAAACGGGGAAGAAGGAGTCAAGAAAGCCGCGGGGTTTGTGACGCGGTCGTGCGATGAAGACGGGGTTGCGTACGTCATAAGGAAATTTGGATTTGGGGAGAATATATGAACGAGCAGGAAACGATATTGCTTGAAAATTTTTGCGGTGATCTGGGTTTGGAGATCGTGTTTGCGGGAAGGGGTCGGGTCACTCTTTCGTCGTACAGTGTAACGCGCCCGGGATTACAGCTGGGCGGATATTTCAAATATTTTGATTCGACGCGTATCCTCGTGTTCGGGAATGCGGAATATGAATTTCTGCGCGATCTTCCGCAGGACGTGCGGCGCGAGCGCGTGCGTAAACTTTTATCGTATGAAGAAATTCCCTGCCTGATTTTTTCGCGCGATCTGCCTGTTTTGCAGGAGATCATCGAGGAAGCGCGTTTGACGGGTGTGCCGATACTGCGTACGGACAAAGTGACTACGGCATTGATGAACGATCTGTTTTTCTATCTGAACAAACGTCTGGCGCCGTCCGTGACCATTCACGGGGTGCTGATGGATGTTTCGGGCGTGGGAATTTTGATCACCGGTCACAGCGGCGTCGGTAAAAGCGAAACGGCAATGGAATTGATCAAGCGCGGGCACCGTCTTGTGGCGGACGACAGCGTGAT
>CALVMA010000072.1 GCA_944341655.1 uncultured Clostridia bacterium
CAGAGAGAAGCTGCAGGAACGCCTCGCAAAACTTGCAGGCGGCGTTGCGGTCATCAACGTCGGCGCGGCGACGGAAGTCGAAATGAAAGAAAAGAAACTCCGCATCGAAGATGCGCTCGCCGCAACGCGCGCTGCCGTCGAAGAAGGCATCGTGCCCGGAGGCGGCGTCGCCCTGCTCTCTACCTGCGCTGCTTTGAAAAAACTCGTCGCTTCCCTCGAGGGCGACGAAAAGACAGGCGCTTCGATCATCCTCAAAGCCGTCGAGGAACCTATCCGCCAGATCGCCAAAAACGCCGGCCTGGACGGTTCCGTCATCGTCGAGAAGATCATGTCTTCCAAGAAATCCAATTTCGGCTTCGATGCTCTGAAAAATGAGTACACCGATATGGTCGAAAGCGGTATCATCGACCCGACGAAAGTCGCCCGCAGCGCTCTGCAGAATGCGGCTTCCGTGGCGGCTACCCTCCTCACGACGGAAAGCGTCGTGACCGATATCCCCGCTCCCGAGCCCGCGGCTCCCGCGGCAGGCGGCGGCATGGGCGGCATGTACTAAGCCGAAAAAATCATTTGACCGATTGACGATGCCGTCTGCAAAATATTTTGCAGACGGCATCTTTTTTTTTTAAAAAAAGTCATCCCGTACCGAATATTCGGTACGGGAGGATTTTTTCGGCCTGCGCGGAAAGACACTGGCCGAAATATGCAAACGGAAAGCCTTATCCGTTCTTTTTGATCTTATCCAATATTTTCGTCAGCGCATACCTGCAATGCTCGTACGTCAGGCCGCCCTGAAAGTATGCGATATACGGCTCTTTCACGGGAGCATCGGCGGAAAGTTCGATGGACGCGCCCTGCACAAACGTGCCTGCCGCCATGATCACCCGATCGGCGTATCCGGGCATATCCCAAGCCTCCAGCTTTACAAAGCTGTCCACGGGCGACGCCTCCTGCACCGCCTGGATAAATCCCACGAGCTCTTGCTCGGTGTTGAAACGAATGGCACGCGTGATGTCATACGGCCGCTCCGTTACCGCGGGAGAAGTCACATACCCCAGCTCTTCCAGACAGGCGCCGATCAGCAATCCGCCTTTGAGAGCCTGACACACCACATGCGGAGCAAGAAAAATCCCTTCATAAAAATATTGGTAACCGAAAGCATACGACCCCACTTCCGCACCGATCGACGGCGAAGTCAGGCGGCCCGCGATCCGATCGACATATTCTTTTTTACCGACGATGTATCCGCCCGTCGGAGCGATCCCGCCTCCCGCATTCTTTATGAGCGATCCCACGCAAACGTCCGCACCGTTTTGCGTCGGCTCCGTATCCTCCACAAATTCCCCGTAACAGTTGTCGACAAAAATACAGCCCTTAAAGCCGCATTCGCGCACAAAAGCGCACGCTTTACGGATCTTTTCTTCGCTCAGCGCGTCTCTCCATTCATAGCCGCGCGACCGCTGAATAAATACGACCTTTACCGTTGCATCGCGCAATCCTTCCCTGACGGCGTCAAAATCAAAATCGCCGTTTTTTAATTCGCATTTGCGAAAAGCGATGCCGTAATCCGCCAACGACCCGATCCCCTTGCCATTGATCACTTCCTGCAAGGTGTCGTACGGGTTTCCCGAAATCGAAAACAGCGTATCGCCCGCACACAAAAGCCCGAACAGCCCGATCGTCAATGCGTGCGTGCCCGATAAAATATTCGGCGAGACCAACCCCGCCTCCGCGCCGAACACGTCGGCAAACAGACAGCCCAGCGTATCCCTGCCTTCGTCCCCGTATCCGTAACCGCTCGTCCCGGCAAAATGCCGCAGCGCAATTTTATTTTTCTGAAACGCCTGCATAACTTTTACTTGGTTCGCATACGCCGTCTTATCCAATACCGCAAACTGCGGCGCAAGCTTTCTTTCGCATTTTTCGATCAGTTCAAGCATCTTTCAACCACTCCAAAACCTTGTCTGCATTTTCGTCCGACGCGGGATCCAACCACCGCAGATCCGGAAACTTTTTAAAAAAGGTGATCTGCCTTTTCGCGTAATTGCGCGTATTTTGCTGTATCATGTCACGCATAGTACTGTACGAAATGTTATTTTTAAGATATTCCAACACTTCTTTGTACCCGATACCCTGCATGCTTTGACATCTTTCATCAATGCCGCTCTCCCAAAGAGAGCGCACTTCTTCCACCAACCCGCCTTCCAACATCGCATCCACCCGCCTGTCGATGCGCGCGTACAGCTCGCTCCTCGGATAATCAAAGGCGACCGCCACATAGGGAATGCGCGGGACAAACCCGTCCTGCTGCTCCGACTTCTTTTTCCCCGTCAGCTCGTATATTTCCAGAGCGCGGATCACCCTTTTCAAATCGTTCGGATGCAGCACCGCCGCGCTTTCAGGATCCGTCTTTTGCAACAATCCGTACACAGCCTGTTTACCCTTCTCCTCGGCAAGTTTTTCGTATTTGCGGCGTACCTCTTCACTCGCCGCGACACAGCCGTGCCCACGCGAAAAACAGAGCGACTGAATGTAAAACCCCGTTCCTCCGCAGATCACGGGAACCTTTTCTTCCGACAAAAGTTTCTTCACGATCGGCAACGCCGCCTGCTCGTAATCGCCGACCGAATATTTTTGATCGGGGGAAACGACGTCGATCATATGGTGCGGGATCCCTTCCTTTTCCTCTTGCGTCGGCTTCGCCGTGCCGATATCCAACCCGCGGTAAACGAGCATACAGTCCGCCGATATGACCTCGCTGCCGAGCCGCTTGGCGAGCTGCACGGCAAACCCCGTCTTCCCGGACGCGGTCGCCCCGCAAACAACAAGTACTTTGTTCAAACTCATACAATCCTTTTAAACATTTTTTCGATTTCCGTCTTGGAAAGTTTGACGGCAACGGGCCGCCCGTGCGGACATTTGAGCCCCAGATCGCCGTGCAGCATCTCGAAAAGTTTTTCTTTTTCCGTATCTGTAAGGGACATCCCGCCCTTGACCGCATGCTTGCACGCCGTCATGGCAAGTTTATCGCGCAAAATCTCCGACAAACGGATCCCGCGATACGTTCCGACGTCCTTGAGAACTTCACAGAAAAATCCGCCCACATCCATATCCTGCAGATCGAGCGGAACGGCGGAAACCTTAAAACAGTTCGCCCCGAATTCCTCCAGATCAAACCCGATCTCCCCGATCGTCTTTGCGTTTTCACAAAGAAATTCAAATTCCTCTCTGTTCAGGTTCAACACATACGGCACCAGCATCGGCTGCCGAACCACGCGGCGCCCTTCCATTTCCTCGCGCAGACGATCAAAGATCAGACGCTCGTGCGCGGCGTGCTGGTCGATTATGTAGGCGTTGTCCCCCTCTTCGTAGATCAGATATGTGTTGAAAAGAGTGCCCTGGCATTTCGCATTTTCAAAAATAATTTTTTGCTGCTGCGCCTTCTTTTCCAAAGATTCGAGATACCGCTTGTTTTCACTGAAAACATCGCCCGCATCCTTCTTTCCGTCTTCCTCGCTTCGGTCCGCTTTGCGCGCCTCTTCCAACCTTTCCGAAAAAGGCTTCTCTTCTCTCATCTGCGCGATCGTCGCCGCCACAGAACCGCTGTCCCGAAAAACGATCTTGCCACGTTCCGAATCGTATGCCTTGCTGAAATCGCCGTCTTTTTTCGCATTTATGCCTGACATAGTACTCTGATTTTGGTTATTTTTGATCAAATCAGAGTAGAAATCACTCTCCGAACGGCTGATTTCCTGTTTGTCGCGCGTTTGCGGCAGACTGCCCGCACCGCCCTGCGGACGCGCGCCGCCATGCCCCGTTTCGCCCGTTTTCCCCGTCAAAATCTGTTCGTCCGAAGACCGCTGCCAAGGTTTATTCGTTTGCAAAAGTTTATCTGCAGGCAGATCGCTCCTTTTGGATCCCTTATCCCCGACAATAAATTCGAGCGCGCTCGCATTTCCGTCCAGCACCGCCGAAACGACGGAATACACGCTGCCGTAAATTATCTGATTGTTTTCAAAGCGGACGTCCGATTTGTTGGGGTGCACGTTGACGTCCACCACCTCCGGCGGGACATCGACAAACAGAATATAAAAGGGATACTGCCGCTTCATCAAATAGCTGCCGTACGCATTCATGACCGCGGAAGAGATCGTGTTGTTGACCACATACCTTCCGTTGACAAAAACGCTCTGATAGGTGCGGTTGGCTTTCGTGTAAGAAGGCTTTCCGAGATAACCTCTTATGCGGATACCGTGCTTATACGCGTCGACCTTGTAACACTCATTGACCGCCGCCCCGCCGTAGACCGCGGCAACAGCCTCCTCCAAGCCCCCTCCGTACGACTGCAAAACCGTCTTTCCGTCCGCCACGTACAAAAACGCCACCGAGGGGTTGCCCAGTACAAACCTCGACACAAAGTTGGAGATCTCGCTCTCCTCCCCTTTGTCCGTTTTGAGAAACTTTGCCCGAACAGGCGTATTGAAAAATAAATTTTCCGCCGAAATTTCCGAGCCGTTTCCCAAAGCGCAGGGCTTGATCTCGCCCAGCTTGCCGCCCGAACAGGTCAATTCAAAAGCCTCGTCCGCCCCCGCCGCACGCGAGCGGATGCGCAAGTTGCTGACCGACGCTATGCTCGCCAGCGCTTCGCCGCGGAAACCGAGAGTGCGGATATCGTCCAAATCTTCCGCTTTGGCGATCTTGCTCGTCGCATGCGGCAAAAACGCCGACCGCAGCTCGCTCTTTTCTATGCCCGATCCGTCATCCGTAACGCAGATCAGATCTTTTCCGCCCCGCTCGATCGTTATCGTTATGTTTTTTGCCCCCGCGTCCAGACTGTTTGCCACAAACTCCTTGACAACCGAATACGGCCTGTCCACGACCTCGCCCGCCGCGATCCGATTGTACACGCTGCTGTCCAGAATGTTGATCTTTGCCATGGCTCCCTTCCCGCTTTCCTCTTTATTTTTAAGTGCAATTTTAAGCAATATTTTTAAACGCGCGCACAACCTTTGCATCGACGAC
>CALVMA010000073.1 GCA_944341655.1 uncultured Clostridia bacterium
CGCCGAAAATTTTTCAGTCCTTTTTTTCTTCGAGATACCCCGCGCGCAGCTGCCCGCACGCGCCGCCGATGTCCGCACCGATCTGCCGCCGAAGCGTCGCGGAAAGCCCGCCCTTTTCCAAAAGCCCCAAAAAGCGGTACGCTTCCTTTTCCGAGATCCCCGAAAGATTTTTTTCCTTTACCTCGTTTAACCGTATCAGATTGACGTGGCAGGGCTTTCCGCGCAAAAGCCCGACGAGCATCTGCGCGTGTTTCGCGTCCGAATTTTCGCCCGCGATCAGCGAGTATTCAAAGATGTAACGCCTGCCCGTCTTGTCGAAATAATTCTCGCACGCTTTCAGGATCTCGGCGATCGTATATGCCTTGGCAACGGGCATGATCCTTTGCCGCTCCTCGTCCGACGGCGAATGCAAAGACACCGTCAGATTGACGGGGATACCCTCCTGCGCCAGCTCGTACATCTTCGGCACCAGCCCGCACGTGGAGAGAGAAATATTCCGCGCGCTGATGCAGATGCCCCCTTCCGCCGTCACGTTTTTCAAAAACCTTACCGTGTTTTCGTAATTGTCGAGCGGCTCGCCGCTGCCCATCAGCACCACGTTGGTCACCGCCCTCTTTTCGGGCGTTCCGCCGAATTTCGCGTTCACCGTCAAAATCTGCGAAAGGATCTCCCCCGCCGTCAGGTTGCGTATCAGCCCGTTCAAACCCGAAGCGCAGAACGCGCAATTCATGCGGCACCCTACCTGCGTGGATACGCACTGCGTCCTGCCGTATTTATAGGACATGAGCACGCCCTCGATTATGTTCCCGTCCGCAAGCTCGAAAAGGTATTTCTCCGTCCCGTCCGAGGAGGCAAACACCTCGCGGATGCGCACGGGTTCGTCCTCGAACCGCGCCAGAAGTTTTTCCTTGAACGCTTTGGAAATTTCCGTGATGTCCGATATGCGCTTGCCGCGCATGAGACCGCGGTATAATTGCCCCGCACGGTATTTCTGCTCCCCCAGTTCCCCGACGAGAGCCTGCAATTCCGTAAAGGAGTAATCCTGTAAAATCTCTTTCATGGTTTTATCCTTGCACTGCACCGCTCCTTCCTTAAACGCAAAAGGTGCCTCCTTTTGCTCACCGAGCGGCAGAATTTTCTGCTTTTCTGACCAGCTTGCTCACGTAAAAGCCCGCTCCCATCGAAAGATGCGGCAAAAACTGCAAACCGTACTCTTTTTGCATATGTCCGAGCGCGCATCCGATCTTTTCGGCGCAGAATTCGGGGTGCGCTTTCAAAAATTCCCCGACCGTGCCGTCGTTTTCTTCCCGAAACACAGAACAGGTGGAATAATACAAATGCCCGCCCTCCCGCACATATTCCGCACAGGCATTGAGTATGGAAAGCTGGATCTTGTGCAGTTCGCGCAGGCTCTCCTCCTTGCGGAAAAAACGGATATCGGGATTTTCGTTCGTCACGCCGTACCCCGAACAGGGCGCGTCGACGAGCACCCCGTCGAACGCGCGGCGATACTTTTCTTCATATACGGAGGAATCGCGGCAGACCACCTCGATGTTCTCCGCGCCCATGCGCGCCGCATAGCTTTCGATCAGCTCCGCGCGGTGCGCGTGCAGTTCAAACGCCGTCACGTGCGCGCATTTCTGCGACAAGAGCACGCTCTTCCCGCCCGGCGCGGCACAGGCGTCCAAAAGGTTTTCGCAGGGCTCCACGACCGAACAGATCGCCGCCGAACCCACCGACTGAAAGGTGTATTCGCCCGCGTCGTACCCCGTATCGCGGCGGAAATGCGAAAACGCATACACATTCGCAAACGGGGTTTTTTCCGCGCCGCCTCTCATTGCCGCGCCCTCTTTCCCGCTTTCGGGCGACGTCTGCCCGTTTCGGCATATGCGCGGCGGCGCATGCAAATACTTTTCCGCCGTCTGCGCGTCCCTGAAACGGACAAATGTGCGCGCAGGCATATGTTCCATGACGGAAAGGGCGTCTTCGCCGTACTCCGACAAAAGCCGCTTTACCGCAAAGACGGGATAGGAATACCGTACGGACAGCTCCTCCGCTTTTTCCTGCGGAAATTTAAGTTTTGACGCGTCGAACGCGCGCAAAAACGCGTTGATAAATCCCGATGCGCCGCCCTTGCCCAGTTTTTTCGCCAAAGACACCGCGTTGTCCGTGACCATGTAGCGCGGCTTTTCCAAAAAAAGCAACGCATAGAGCGCGATCTTCAAAATGATCCGCACGGGAAGTTTGGGATTTTTCGGCGCAAACGAGCGGATACAAAAATCCATGTACAGATCGTTTTCCAGCACGCCGTAACAAATTTTTACCGTGCGCGCGCGGTTGAGCTCCTCGATCGGCGTGTCCGAAAGAGCCTGCTTCAAAAACGCGCCGCCGCCGTACACCTTTTGCAGAATGAAATAGGGATCGCAAAACGGATTGGTCATCTCTTTGCTCCGAACACATCGCCCGCCGCGACTTTCCTGCCGTTCACAAGATCCGCCGCTTTCAGCTTTTTGCCGCCCTCCAGCTGCATTTCCGTGATCTTCAGACACCCCTCGCCCGTCGCGACGTAAATGCCCGTCTTATCCGCGCGCACGATCTGCCCGGGCACTCCCTCCGCCGCCCCTTCGCAGGGCTGCGCGAAACAGATGTTGGCAAGTTTGCCGTTCAGATACGCAAAAGCGAGCGGCTCGGGATTCATGGCGCGGACAAGGCAACTCAATTCGGCCGCCCCCGACGAAAAATCGACGAAACAATCCTCCTTGCGTATCTTTTTGCAGACGGTCACTCCCTCCTGCGGCTGCTTTTCAAAAACCGCCCTGCCTTCTTCCACGGCGCGCACGGCCTCGACGATCAGCTTTGCACCCATTTGCGAAAGCCTTTCCGACAGCGTCGCCGACGTGTCCGAAAGAGAGATCTCCGTCTTTTCCCGCAACAGAATGTCCCCCGTATCCAGCCCGACGTCCGTGCGCATCACCGTCACGCCCGTTTCTTTATCCCCCGCCCGAACCGCATGCTGCACGGGCGACGCGCCCCGCCAGCGCGGAAGCAGCGAGGTGTGAATGTTGTAGACGCCCTTCGCAAAACGATCCAGCACTTCCTGCGTCAGGATCTGCCCGTACGCACAGGTGATCATGCAATCGGCGCCCGTCTTGGAAAGTTCGTCCGCATGATCGCGGATCTTTGCAAAATCCAAAACGGGAATGCCTTGCGAAAGAGCAAACGATTTGAGCGGCGTGGGCGTCAACACCGCCTTCCTGCCCGCCGGCTTGTCCGGCTGCGTGACGACCGCCGCAACGCAAAAGCCCGCATCCAACAGCGCCGCCAGCGGCGCCACCGAAAAAGCGGGAGCGCCCGCATAGATGATCTTCATAGCGTTCTCCCCCGTCTTTCAATCGTCCGAACGTTCCACCGATTCGGCCCTGTCCGTATATAAAATGCCGTCCAGATGATCCAGCTCATGGCACACGGCGCGCGCGAAAAAGCCGCGCGCCGTCAGTTTTTTGCGCTTTCCCTTGCGGTCGGAATATTCCACCTTTACCACGAGCGGACGCTTCACGATGCCGCGCTTCCCGCGCACCGAAAGGCACCCCTCGTAGCCCGTCTGTTCGCCCTTGCTCTCCACGATCACGGGGTTGACAAACTCGTAAAACCCCTCTTTCACGTCCACGACCACCACGCGCCGCAAGATCCCGACCTGCGGCGCCGCTAGCCCCGCACCGTCCTCTTTGCGCACCGTGTCGCGCAGATCGTCCAGAAGCTGGGCAAGTTTTTCGTCAAACGCCGTCACTTCAAAACATTTTTTCCTTAAAACTTCATCGCCCACCTGAACGACGTTCCGTATCGCCATTTTATCTCCTCCTGCGCCCGTTCGGGCCCTCTTTGATCTCAACTCAGATTCGCGGGGTTTTCTTCCACATACACGAGCACGTCCCGCGTCTTTTCGCGCAGCGCACGCTCGTAGATCTCGGGCAAAAGCCGCTCGTTGCGAATGCGCATCAGCACCTGATAGCGAAATTTATCCTGGATCTTCTTCACGGGCGATTTCATCTTGTTGAAAAACAGAAAATCCTGCGGATGCGCGTCGTACACTTCTTTGAGCGAAAAATACACCGGTTTCAACACTTCCAACGCCTTGCTTTCCTCTTCGCCCGTCACCATGACGCGCACGATCTTCGCAAACGGCGGAAACGCCGTCGCTTTGCGCAGGGAAACTTCATGCTTGAAAAACGCCGCATAATCGTAGTGCATCGCAAAGCGCAAAATGTAATTTTCGGGATCGTACGTCTGCAAGACCACCTTCCCCTTTTCCTTCGCCCTGCCGCTCCTGCCCGAAACCGGCGTCACGAGCTGGAAAGTCCGCTCGCCGCTCCGATAATCGGAAAAATGCAGGCTCATGTCCGCATCCAAAATCCCCACCAGCGTCACCGAAGGAAAATCATGCCCCTTGGCGATCATCTGCGTCCCCACCAGTATGTCCGCTTCGTGATCGGCAAATTTCTTTAAAATTTTGTAGTGCCCTTCCTTGCCGCTCGTCGTGTCCACGTCCATGCGCAGTATGCGCGCGGACGGCAAAAGCTTTTTTAACTCGCCCACCACCTTCTGCGTGCCCGTGCCCGTGTAACTCAGATGCACGCCGCCGCATTCGGGACAGGCGGACAGCATTTTATATGTCGCGCCGCACATATGGCATTTGAGACAGTTCTCTTCGCTGTGATAGGTCAGCGAAACGTCGCACCGCTCGCACTTGATCACTTTGCCGCACTCGCGGCACACGACGCTCTGCGCAAAGCCGCGGCGGTTCAAAAACAAGATCGCCTGGTTGCCCGATTCCAGACAGTTCTCCAGTTCCTCGCGCAGCGCCGCCGAAAAAGGCGAATTGTTGCCCCGCCGTACCTCGCGGCGCATGTCCGCCACGATCATCTCGGGAAGAGGGTTCTTGTTGATGCGCTCGGGAAGTTCGATCAGCCCGTATTCCCCTTCCGTCGCTTTCAGATACGTTTCGACGGAGGGCGTCGCGCTCCCCAAAATAAGTTTGCAGCCGTTGTATTCCGCGCGCATCTTCGCGATCTCGCGCGTGTCGTAGCGGGGATTGGTTTCGCTCGCATAACTCCCGTCGTGCTCCTCGTCGATCACGATCACGCCCACATTCTCCACGGGCGCAAACACCGCGCTGCGCGCCCCGATCGCGATCCGCGCCTCGCCCGTGCGCAGGCGGTGCCATTCGTCGAATTTTTCTCCCGCCGAAAGCCCGCTGTGCATGATCGCCGCCGCGCTCCCGAACCGCGCGCGCAGCTGCGAAAACATCTGCGGCGTCAGGGAGATCTCGGGCACGAGAAATACGGCCGTCTTTCCCTCTTTGAGCGCCTCGGCGATCAGCGTCAGATAAATTTCCGTCTTGCCGCTGCCCGTAACGCCGTGAATGAGCTGCACCGTCTTTGCGGAACTTTTGATCCGCTCTACCGCGCCGCGCTGCGCCTGCGTCAGCGTGCGCGCCGCCGCCTCGCCCCCCGCGTCCCGCATGGGCGTGCGGCTCACCCGCTCCTTTTCCACCGTGAAAGCGCCCTTTTCCGCCAGTGCACGCACCGCCGCCGCCCCGAATTTTTCGCAAAGCTCCGTGTACCCGCACCGCTTTTGCTCCCGCAAAAATTCCAGCGCCGCCGCCTGCGCTTTCGCGTTTGCGCGCACCGCCACGGGCGCGCCGCTGTAAACGGCTACGTTCTTAAACAGTTCGCGCACCGCCCCGCGCCGCATTTCCGCAGGCAAAAACAGCCGCAGCGTCAGCGCCATCGGACAATGGTACCGCGCGGCGATCTTTTTCGCCAGTTCCAGACACTCGCGCGTCAGGGCACGGTCGATCACCGACGTGACGCTCTTTAAACGCCCGTCCCCGAAATCGCTCTTCTCTTTCAGGCGCATGACATACCCGTCCACCGTCATTTTCCCGAACGGAACGCGGACACGGCTGCCCTCTTCCACCCCTTCGATGGCGCGGTATTCAAATATTTTATCCACTTCGCTGTGCGCGATATCGACAATCACTTCCGCCGTCATCTTACGATCTTTTGCCTCTCTCCCCGCGCGCCTTCCCGCTCATACGGCGCCCGAACGGTTTTTTCTTTCCAAAAAAAACAGAATGCCCCGAATCATCGGAGCAATTATCTGTATCCTCGTCCCGCAGGACTCAGTCTTTGACCATCGTCATCTTGCCCGATACGATCTCCTGGCAGGCAAGCGCGATCTCTTTGATGCCGCCGGGCAGTTCGTGCATTCCCTGGCTCTGCTCCTGATCGATGATCTGCCGCGCACGCTTCGCCACGACCACGCACAGCGCATACCGCGACGCGGGATGCTCGGGCGTGCCCAATTTCTCCACCAATCTGTCCACTACCGGTTCGTTGATCATTTCTATCACCTCTGTTTGGTAAGTTTTTACGTTTTTTATCTCTTTATCCGCGCATCATTCGATGTTCTGCACCTGCTCACGGACCTTTTCGATCTCGTTTTTCAGCGCCAGCCCCGCATTCGTCACCGCAAGGTCGTTGCTCTTGGAACAAATCGTATTCGATTCGCGGTTAAATTCCTGCACCAGAAAATCCAGCTTCCTGCCCACGCGGTCTTCCCCGCAAATGGAACGGAACTGCGATATATGCGAAGCAAGCCGCGTCAGCTCTTCGTCGATGTTTGCCCTGTCGACAAAGACGGCTACCTCCGTCAAAAGCCTCGTCTCGTCGTAACCTACGCCCGACAAAGCCTCTTTCATGCGCTCGGCAAGTTTCACGCGGTAATTTTCCGCCACCTGCGGCGCCCGCTCTTTTATCACGCCCACAAGCCGCTCGATCTCGTTCATGCGCGACAGCATATCCGCCGCAAGCTTTTCGCCCTCTTTTTCGCGCATCGCGTTCAGATTCTGCAACGCCGCCCCCAACGCGCTCCGCAACGCCGAAACCAGCTCTTCGTCTGCGCCTGCCGCGTCTTCCTGCCGCACCACGTCCGGACTTTTCAGAAGCGCCGTCACCGTAAAATCGTCCGCAAGCGCGGGGAACATCCCCTTGATGCGCATCGCCGCATCGTAATAGCTCTTCGCCGCCGACGCATCCACGTACAGCTCCTTCGCCCTGTCGCGCTTGTCGACATAGTTGATAAATATATCCGCATGCCCGCGCGTGAGCTTCTCCCGCACGGTCGAACGCACCGCTTCTTCGTAAGCGTTGAAAATTTTCGGGCACTTCACGGATACGTCCAGATAACGGTTGTTCACCGTCTTGATCTCCACGGTCAGCTCGATGCCGCCCTGCTTGTATTCCCCTTTGCCGTATCCGGTCATGCTGAACATAAATTTTCCCTCGTCCGCGAAACACCTGCCGCACCTTGCGGCGCCCGCCGCCGCAAAACTGCGCATTGCCCCGATTTTTATCTCCCCTATTATAACAGAAACGCAAAGAAATTTCAAGCGCTTTTTCCCTTTTCCGCCGCCCTTTGCGCCCTCTTTTTATTCCTCGCCCAGTATTTTTAAAAATTCCGCCTCGTCCAGCACGCGTATGCCGAGCGCCTTTGCCTTATCCAGCTTGCTCCCCGCGCTCTCTCCCGCAATGACGAGCGTCGTCTTGGAAGTGACCGCGCTCTGGTTGATGCCGCCCTCCTCCTCGATGCGCTTTTGCGCTTCGCTGCGCTTGAAACGCGTCAGCGTGCCCGTCAGGACCACGTTCTGCCCCGCAAACGCGCCGCCCGAGACCGCCGCCTGCTTCATGAACGGCTTTACGCCCGCCTTCAAAAGCCCTTCGACCTTTGCGCGGTTCTCTGCGTCGGCAAACCAGTTCACGATGTTCGCCGCCGTCTTTTCGCCGATGTTCTCCATCGCCACCAGCTCCTCCGCCGTCGCCGCCATGACCTTTTCCAGGCTTTTGAACCGCTGCGCGAGGTCTTTGGAAGCCACTTTCCCGATCCCCTCGATGCCCAGCGCAAACAAAAACCTGTCCAGCGGCACGTTTTTGCTCGCCTCGATCGCGCTCAGAAGATTTTTGATCTTTTTGGCCCCGAATCCTTCCAGCCCCGAAAGCCGCTTGCCGTCCAGCCCGTACAGATCGGAAAAACGCCGCACCCCGAGCGCATCGTAAAGCTGCGCCGCCGTCATCTCCGAAAAGCCCTCGATGTCCATGGCGTCCTTGCTCGCAAAATTCGCGAGCTGCGCTACGATGCGCGGACGGCAGTCTTTGTTCGTACAGAACAGATTCGCGCCCTCTTCCGCCACGGGCGCGCCGCAATACGGACAGACCGTGGGCGGCGCAATCTCCACGCTCTCGCCCGTGTGTTCGACCGCGCCTAAAATTTCGGGGATCACTTCGTTGCTGCGGCGGATCAGCACTTTGCTGCCGATCTTGACGTCCTTGCGGCGGATATCTCCCAAATTGTTGAGCGTCGCTTTGCGCACCGTCGCCCCCGCAAGCTCGACGGGATCCACTTCCGCAAGCGGCGTCAGCTTGCCCGTGCGCCCCACCTGCCACGCCACCTTCCGCACCGTCGTCACCGTTTCTTCCGCCTCAAACTTGAACGCGATCGCCCAGCGCGGAAATTTATCCGTGAACCCCAGCTTCTCGCGCGCCGAATAGTCGTTCACTTTGACCACCGCGCCGTCCGTCAGAACGTCCAGCCCTTTGCGCGTCAGATCGATGTCCGCAATGGCGTCCTTGACTTCCTGCGCCGTCTTGCATAACCTCGTATGATGAAAGGTCTTGAAACCCTGCTCCTCCAAAAACGCCACCGCTTCTTCCTGCGACGCGATCCGCCCGTCCGAAATGTAGTTCACGTCGTAAAACAAGATCTCGGGCTTGCGCGCCGCGGTCACCGCGGGATCCAGGTTGCGGATCGCCCCCGCCGCCGCGTTGCGGGCATTTTTCAGCGGCTCCGCCGCCGTCTCGTTGTATTTTTCCAGTACGGAAAGACGAATGATCGCTTCCCCCTTCGCCTCCAGCGTGCCTTTGTACGGAATGGAAAGCGGATAGCTCTTGATCGTCAGCACCTGCGCCGTCACGTCCTCGCCCACCGCGCCGTTGCCCCGCGTCGTCGCACGCACGAATTTGCCCTCTTCGTAAGTCAGGCACATGGTCAGCCCGTCGAATTTGTATTCGACCGTGTATTCCGCATTCCCGCACACCTTTTCCACGCGCGCAAAAAACGCGTCCAGCTCGTCCTCGTTCACCGCCTTGTCCAGACTGTACAGCCGCGCGATGTGCTCGTGCCGCGCAAACGCCTTGATCGGTTCGCCGCCCACCCGACGCGTCGGGGAATCGAACAATACCGTGCCGCTCTCCCGCTCCAGTTCTTTGAGCTCGTCATAGAGTTTATCGTACTGCGCATCCGTGACCGTCGGCGCGTCCAGCACATAATATTCGTAGGCGTATTTGTTCAGAATATCCACAAGTTCACGCATTCTTTCCATTCTTTTTCTCCTCGAAAAAAGGGCCGCCTATGCCGTCTTTTCCGCCCCCGCAGGCGGAAAAGACGGCATAGGCACAAACGCGGCCGCGCCGCGGTTCGATGCCCCCGAACTTTACGAAACGATCGTGATCGGCGCGATCTGCACCGAAAGCGACTTGATCCCCAGCCCGGGAAAACTGACGTTGGCAATCTTGGACGCGCCTTCGCCGCGCGTGGAAATGATCAGCCCTTCGCCGAATTTCGGATGCGAAACACGCACGCCCGTCTTGAACGCCGCGTAATCCTTCTGTCCCGATCTCTGCGGCGAAGGCGCCGCGCTCTGCGCACGGCGGTAGCCCGCCGATGCCGAAAAGGAGGAATAGGACGTCTGCGGCGCAGGCTCGGACGGAAGATCGCTCCGATACCCGAATTCGTCTTCGTCCGCCTCCCTGCGGCGGGAAAAACTCCGCCGCGCGCCGTACCCCGCGTACGACGGCGAACCGTACGGCTCGCTCCTGCGCGTATAGTCGGAATACGCCTGCCGCGGCGATCCCACTTCCTGCACCGACGAAAGCTCCTGCATGAACCGCGACGGAAGCGTCGCGCTCCGCTCCCCGTACAAGTAGCGGCTGCGCGAACGTGTGAAATACAGCCGCTCTTCCGCCCGCGTGATCGCCACATACATCAGGCGGCGTTCCTCCTCCAGCTCGTTGTCGTCGTATGCCGCCCTCGATACGGGGAATATGTTTTCTTCCATTCCCACCGCAAAAACCGTCTTGAATTCCAGCCCCTTCACCGAATGAATGGTCGCTACCGTCACGTAATCCGTTTCGTCCATCTCGTCCGTATCCGAACTCAGCGTAACCTGATTGAGATAATCGGATAGCGTGGCGTCTTTATTCATTTTGCAGAACTCGTCCACCGAATTGACAAATTCGTCGATGTTCGCCTTTTTGTTGATGCTCTCGTCCGAATCGTCCGCATACATCGTCAGAATGCCCGTATCGTTGATCACGTCGCGCACCAGCTCGTCCGCGCTCATGGTCGCGCCCTTAATTACCAACTCCTTCAAGAGCGCCCCGAACGCGCGCACCTTTTGCTTGCTCCCCGCGTTCAGCGGCAGCGAATCCACGTCCAGCACCGCATCGTACACCGAAAGATCCGTCTCCTCGGCATACTGCTCCAGCGTTTCCACCGTCTTTGCGCCGATCCCGCGCTTGGGCACGTTGATCACGCGCGTGACCGCCTCGCTGTCAAACGGATTGCTGATCACACGCAAATACGCCAACAAGTCCTTGATTTCTTTACGCTCGTAGAACTTGAAGCCCCCGAATACCTTGAACGGTATCCCGTATTTCGCAAATTCCTGCTCGTATGCGCGCGAGAGCGCGTTGATGCGCATCAGCACGGCAAAATCCGAAAACCTGTACCCGCTCTTTTCTTTCAGATCGGAAATGGTGCGCGCCACGTACAGCGCCTCGTCGTTTTCCGACTCCGCCTGGTAATACTGCGCCTGCGCCCCTTCGGGATTCTCCGTCCAAAGCACCTTGTCCTTGCGCCTGCCGTTGTTGCGGATCACCGCGTTCGCCAGCTTCAATATATTTTTCGTGGAACGGTAATTCCGCTCCAGCTTGTACACTTTCGCGCCCTTGAAATCTTTCTCGAACCCCAAAATGTTCTCGATCTTCGCGCCCCGCCAGCCGTAAATGCTCTGATCGTCGTCACCCACCGCAAAAAGATTGCCGTGTACCGTCGCCAACAGCCGCACGATCTCGTATTGCACGCGGTTGGTGTACTGAAATTCGTCCACATGAATGTAACGGAATTTCCCCGAAAGATACTCCAACGCATCCTTGTCCGTTTCCAAAAGCCGCAGCGTCTGCGTCAGCAGATCGTCAAAAGCCAGCGCGTTGTTCTTTTTCAGATGTTCGCAGTACGCCGCATACACCCTCGTGATCTCGCGGATGCCTTTGAGATCGGCATTGTTCTGCTCGTATTCCTCCGGCCCCTGCCCCAGCATCTTCGCGTTTGCAATGTGGAATTTGATGTTCTTGAGCATCTTTTCGTCGTCCTGCCCCGTCTCCGCAAACGCTCGCTTGATGACCGCCGCCCGCTCCGTCTCCGAATAAATGGAAAAATTCGCGTTGTACCCCAGCTTTTCCGCAAACATCCGCAAAATGCGCACACACATGCTGTGTATGGTGCAGATCCACATGCTCTGCGCGCCCTCCACCATGGAGGAAAGCCGCTCCTTCATCTCGTTTGCCGCCTTGTTCGTGAACGTGATCGCCAAAATCTGCGAGGGGTACACCCCCTTCCTCTCCACAAGGTACGCGATGCGGGAAGTCAATACGCGCGTTTTTCCGCTGCCCGCCCCCGCAAGCACCAGCACCGCGCCCTCCGTATCCATGACGGGTTTGATCTGTTCTTCGTTCAGTTTATTAAGTATCTCTTCCATTGTAACGCGCTCGTCCTCCCCGTTTTGCCGCCCGCGCCGTTCGGCGCGGGCGGCAAATGCCTGTTCCTTTCCATTATAACATAAAATGCGCCGTCAGGCAATCCGCGGCGCATGGTTCGCAAAAGTATTTTTCCGTGCGAAATCGTGAAAATGAAAACGCCCCCCGTTCTTCGCTTGTTCCCGAACGCTTCAGCGGCGCGCCCTGCCCTCGAACTCACATTCCCTGCGGAAACGCTCCAGCGCTTTGAGATACCGCTCGGAAAGATTGAGCATGTACCGCTGTTTGTCCTCGTAGGAGAGCGAATCGTACACGTCGCGGTCGGTCAGCCGCGCAAGCGCGTCCGATACCTCGCCGTCGGACAGCAGCATCCTCCGCACCTTCTCGTAAAACGCGTCGTCGTCCCCTCCGCGGATCGAACAGGTCACCTTCCCCGCAAAATAACGGCAGGCACGGCTCTCGCTCACGCCGCTCTCCTTCGCACGCAGCACTTCGTCCGTCAGCTCGTCCTTGCAGTTTTGCCAAAAACCGCTCTTTAATCGCAATTTCGCCTCGCGCGCGATCGCGCGGAAACTTTTTTGCTGGTTTGCCATATACTCCCTCCATTCGACCATTTTCGCACAAAACAAAAGCCTGTTATGCAAATAACAGGCTTTTGTGATCATTTTCAGTTTTTGATGCTTCTCTTGCGAGCGGCTTCCGACTTCTTCTTTTTACGGACGGAAGGCTTTTCATAATGCTCTTTACGGCGCAGATCACCGATGATGCCGTCACGCGAGCACTTTCTCTTGAAACGGCGCAGAGCGCTGTCAATCGACTCGTTTTCTCCGACTCTGATCGTAGACATTCCTTTCAACCCTCCTTCGCCTTACGCATTTACTCAACGTTTATATTTTATAGGAAAGCAAAAAGATTGTCAAGTTATTTTTACGCCGATCTGCGGAAAATTTTTCCGTCATCAGGTATGGGTTGATTCCAAAACAGTGATATTCAGCGTAGCATCCGGCTCAATAAAGGAAAGCAAATTATCTTTAAATTGATTAAATCCTGTATCCGACGAACCGCTGCCGAACGATTCCGAAAGATCGTACCAGATGAACCCGTCCGCAGTCTTGACTCCGAATTCGAGCCAATAGGAATGTCCGACAGCATAACGGAAAGAAACGGTAACTTTCCCGTTCTGCGCTTTCAGCTCGTCAAAGTTCTGATTCTGTTTCACCTCGTTATTTTCTATATAATTACGATCGGAAACATACACATAAAATGTGGTATCCGCCTCGAAATCTTCTACATCAAAAACAAGGTTTTCGTTCCAATATTCCACCTGCACCGACTCCGCCACCGTAATTTTGAATACGAGCGTGCCTTTCTGCGACGAATTGTTGCCGCTCTTAAATGTTGCGGTCAGCCAGCTTACTCCCGTTTTGATCTTCGTCGTGTCGATCACGATCTTTGCCCCGACGATCACGTTCGAACTGCTTGCCTCAACATTTTTCGTACTGATCGCTTCGACCGGCAAAACATCTTCATTCGAACTTTCATACGAAGCGTCCAGACTTGTCATGTACGAAGATTCCAGCGTAACGGAAATTTCCCATGTCTTGGTATCCAAAATTCCGCCCGGATATGTACCGTTTACAATAATTGAAGTCGCTTCATCCTCGAGCTTTGCGATGCCGTTTTCCGTCGTCTGCGTATAATTTTCCAAAACAGCCGCCAGTGTTACATTTTCTGAAGGCATGGTAAAAACGAACCCGTCACCCTCTTTGATACACTCCTCGCCGTTGTACCGAACGCCGGTCAGATACTTATCTTCACTCTTTACGGTAACCGTAACGCTTATCTTTTCCCCCGCTTCCGAAGCAGTCTTACTTGCCTGCAACTCATAATCATCGCTCGTCTCACAGGTAATCGAATACGTTTTTTTCTCCGGTTTTTCTTCACCGCCGCAGGCAACAAGTCCCAACGACAGAGCCAGCACAGACAGCAAACTCATAAAAGCGATTACAACTTTTTTCATTTTTTTGCCTCCTCAAATGTATGTTACAGCATCTTCTCGCCCATGGGCTGTCCGCCGAGAATATGAATGTGCAGATGATGCACCGTCTGTCCCGCGTCTTCGCCTTGGTTGATAATCAGCCGATAACCGTTCGAAAGTCCGAGAGATTTTGCAATTTCCGGAATTTTCACCAAACATTTTTTAACAAGCTCCGCCTGCGCCGCATTCATTTCGGCAAGCGTCGCGAAATGCGACTTCGGCACGACGAGCACATGCACTTTCGCCTGCGGATTGATGTCCTTGAACGCGAGCATATCGTCGTCTTCGTACACTTTGTTCGAAGGGATCTCCCCTGCTATGATCTTGCAAAAAATACAATTTTCCATCTTCGTCTCCTTTTTTATTTATTACGGCCGTTTTTAAAAACGCCGCAAAAATCATTGTATAATTTCGGCAAGCAGACCGTCCGCATACGCTTCGCGGGCAAGCACGCGCGTCTTTTTACCGACATTCCCCTTCACGTACAGGCGGATATAGTTTTCGGAATACCCCACCGTATAACCGTCCTTGACCTCTTCGGGCACGAGTTCGAGCACCTTTTTGACAAATTTTTGCTCATACGTCTGCCGCAATTCGTGCGAAAGTGCCAGCAATTCGTGCAGGCGGCGTTTTCGGATCTCTGCGGGAAGTTCAGAAAATTTTGCCGCAACCGTACCCGTACGGCGGCTGTACGAAAAGCAATGGATCTGCGAAAACCCGACGCGGCGCGCAAGCGCGAGCGTCTCCGAAAAATTTTCTTCCGTTTCCGTCGGAAAGCCGCTGATGATATCCGTCGTGATCGCCGCGTCGGGGAAATACGCTCTGATCAGCTCTACCCTGCGGCAATATTCTTCGCCCGTATAATGGCGGTTCATCTTTTTGAGGACTGCGTCCGAACCGCTCTGCAAAGACAAATGAAAGTGCGGCGCAAAATCGCGCACCCGCTTTGCCGCATCCAGAAGCTGCGGCGTGATCGCCCCCACTTCCAAAGATCCAAGACGAATACGGCAAGCCGCATCTTTTACCGCCAGCAAAAGATCGGGAAGCCCGCGAGGCCCGTCTTTAAAAGAGGAAATGTCGATGCCCGTGATCACTACCTCTTCCGCCCTGTTTGCCAAAATCTCTTCCGCCGCGCTCTCCACCGTGCGCGAACGGCTCCTGCCCCGCAGATACGGAATGATACAGTACGAACAGAAATTGTTGCAGCCGTCCTGGATTTTTACGAACGCACGCGCCTTTAAAGACACGGGAGCGGGCATTTCGTCATACACTTTGTCGTTTTCGTCCAGCGCGATGCCCTCCCCGTCCAGGAGCGAAAGAATTTTACTCTTTTGCCGCGCGCCCGTGACCAGTTGCACGTTTTGCTTTTTTGCAAAAATTTCGGGAGTCTTTTCGGCGGCGCACCCGCAGACAATGATGCGCGCGTCGGGATTGACCGCGCGCACCCGCGCGATCGCCTGACGGCTCTTTTTTTCCGCCTCGCCCGTCACCGCGCAGGTGTTGAGAATATACAGATCCGCAAAATCCAGCTCGTCGGAAACTTCCCAGCCGCGCTCCTGCAGTCCGCGGACGAGCGAACCGCTCTCGCAATCGTTGACCTTGCACCCCAAAGTAAACACGACCGCTTTCATTCCAGTTCCCCCAGAGCAAAGGCGACTACCCCGCAAAAGACGATCGCCGCCGTTTCCGCGCGCAAAATGCGCTTGCCGAGGGTGACGCCCGCAAACCCCTTTTGCTTCGCAAGCTCGAATTCTTCCTGCGAAAAGCCGCCCTCACTGCCCACGACCAGCGCACAGGAACCGCGCAATCCGTGCAGATCCTTGTCGGATTCTTTGGCAAATTCGCAGGCAAAGAGCTTGTTTTCGAACTCTTTGCAGGAATCGAGCGCATCTTCGAATTTTTCGAAATATTCCACCGTGGGAACGGTGGCGCGCAGGCACTGCTTGGCCGCTTCCCTCGCCACTTTTTGCAGGCGCTCCGCCTTGTTTTCGTTCATATACGCCGAACAGAAACGCGAGGAAAACACGGCGATCTCCGCCACGCCCAACTCCGTCGCCTTCTGCACCACAAGCTCCGTCTTGTCCCCTTTGAGCGCGCCTATGAGCAGGCGCATCTTGGTTTTGCATTCTTTGTCGGATACACGCCCGCGCACCACCGTGCAGAGCATTTCGCCCTTGGTCACTCTGTTGATGATCGCGTCGTATTCCTTTCCGCTGCCGTCCAGAAGGACGATCTCGTCCCCCTCTTTCAGCCGCAAAACATTCTTCGCGTGCGAGTATTCGTCGCCCGAAAGGATCGCTTCCTTTCCGACGTGTTCGGTAAAAAATCTGCGTATCGTTGCCATAAATTTATTCCAAAACGCACGTGGCGCAATATTATTTCCTGAACGCAAGCGCGAACCATTCGCCTTTGCGCATCTGTCGGATCTTCGTCAGCCCCACCGCTTCGTACGCGCGGATGACCTGATCGAGTTTGGGTTCGATGATGCCGCTCAAAATCAGCGTGCCGCCCTCTTTGAGATTTTTCGGAATGCTCCCGCATAACCTGCAAAGAATGTCCGCCGTGATGTTCGCCGTCATGACTTCCCCGCGCACGTCCGCATTTTCCAGAAGGTCGGAAAGATCGATCTTCGCCCGTTCCGCAACGCCGTTGAGCTCGCTGTTGTGCGTCGCGCTCTTGACGGCAACGTAGTCGATGTCCGTCATGTACGCGAACTTCGCGCCCAGTTTCAGCGCCGCAATGCCCAATATCCCGCTGCCGCAGCCGACATCGATCACCGTGTCCCCCGCTTTGAGGTATTCCTGCAAAAGCTCCAGACACATGGATGTCGTTTCATGCTCGCCCGTGCCGAACGCCATGTTGGAATCCAGCTTGACGATCACTTCCCCCTCCTTCGGCTCGTATGCGATCCACTCGGGACAGATGACGACTTTGCCGCCGATATGCAGAGGGCGGAAATGCTTTTTCCATACGTCGACCCAGTCGTCCCCCTCGATCTCGCGGCGGGAGGTTTCCAGTGTCCCCAGCGAAAAGATGCCCGCGCTCCGCTCCTTCAAAAGCCCGATGTCGGAAAGAATGGAACGGATGTTTTCGTCCGCTATGTCCAAAGGCAGAAAACATTTCACGAGAACGTCCGACTGTCCTTTGACCAGGTCGTCGTCCATGTAATCCCAGAACGTGCGCTTGTCGCTCTGCAATGCGATGATGTCGTTTACGTCGCAGACCGTCACCCCGTAATTGGTGTAATTCCAGAAAATATCGGCGATCAGCTCGCTCCCTTCCGTCGTCGTATGTACCGTAAATTCAATAAATTTCATTCGTCCGTCCTTTATAGGGCTAAAAACCGCCGCTTTTTTCGTTTTTTAATATTGTACTCATTTTTTTGCGGTTCGTCAACCTCTTTGCAAAAAATTGCGCACACGCCCCGCCTGCGTTTTTTTCCGCAACGGATCCCGCCGTTTCCAAAACGGCACAAAAATGCCGCGGACTGCAAACAAGTTTGCAGTCCGCGGCATTCCTTTCGGCCCGAAAACGGCGAAAAAACGTGCGCCGCCCCGCCCGATTTTTTAAATCAAAACGGTGTAAGACGCGCGCCGTACCACGCACGGTTTTTTTAAATCAAAACGGCGCCGTTCGCAAAATTTTTTGCGAACGGCGCCGTCGGTTTTCAGTTCTTGTACGGATCCACGCCGTACATCGCCTGCATGTTGTCCTTGAATGCACGCATCTTTGACGTCTGCTTGATATCCATTTGCCCGTCCAGATCTTCCAGCGTCTTTTTCTGCTCCCGCGTCAGCTTGGTCGGTATCTCCACCTGCACGGTGATGTACATGTTGCCCGTCCCGACGCGCGTCTTCAACCCCTTGCCGCGCACACAGAAAACCGTTCCGCTCTGCGTGCCCTCGGGAATAAGGTATTCGTACGTATCGTCGATCCCGGGCACACGGATCTTTCCGCCCAGCACCGCCGTCTTATAAGAGATCGGCAGTTCGATGTACAGATCTTTGTCCTTGCGTTTGAAGATCTTATGCGGCTCCACACGGAATATGACGATCAGATCGCCCGCAACGCCGCCGCGCGCGCTTGCCTGTCCGTACCCTTTCTTGCGGATATAACTGTTCGTATCCGCGCCCGCGGGTATGTTCAGCGTGACGACCGTCTCTTTGCGCACATATCCCTTGCCCTTGCAGTCGGGACACATGTCCGTGATCTTTTTGCCCGTGCCGCCGCACGCATCGCACGTCGCCATGCGGATCGTCCTGCCGAACAGCGTATCCTGCGTATAGCGCACCTGCCCGGAGCCCCCGCACTTTTCGCACGTCTTGTACGCCGTGCCGTTCTTCGCGCCCGTGCCCTTACAGGTCTGGCAGGGCTCGTTGCGGTAGTAACGGATCTCTTTCGTGCAGCCCTTCGCCGCATCCAGAAAGCTCAGCACCACCTCTTTCGTGATGTCCTCGCCCTGCGCCGCCGACGCCTGACGCGCCTCGCCGCCGCCGAATCCCGAAAAAATATCGTTGAATATGTCGCTGAATCCGCCGAAGCCCGAGAATCCGCCGCCGCCGAAACCCGAAAATCCGCCCGCGCCGCCGCGCATGCCCGGATGGTCCAGTTCGTAATCGTATGCCGCGCGCTTCTGCGGATCGGACAAAACTTCGTTCGCCTCGTTCACTTCCTTGAACTTCGCCGCCGCGTTCGCATCGTTCGGGTGCAGGTCGGGGTGGTACATCTTGACCAGTTTGCGGTACGCCGATTTGATCTCCGCATCCGTCGCTTTCCTGTCCACGCCGAGTATTTCGTAATAATTTTTATCTGCCATAGCACACCTGTATATCCTTGAAAATGCTTTAAAACCGCCAAACGTCCTCACGTTTTGCGGCGAATGCCTCCTCTTGTGCGTTCAAAAGATACATTCCCCCGAACGCACAGCAATGCCGTGAAAATATCACGGCATCTGCGCATTTTATCTTTGATTACTGCTGATGGAATTCGGTATCGTCGCCGTTTCCGTTTGCGCCGGGATTGCCCTGCGCGCCCGCCGTCTGCTGGTAGATCTTCGCAAAGATCTGCTGGCTCTCGTTGGTCAGTTTCTCCGTCGCCGCTTTGATGCGGTCGTCGTCGTCCGACGCAAGCTCTTCTTTCGCGCTCTTCACGAGCTCTTCAAGCTGCGCCTTGTCTTCCGCCGCAAGTTTGTCGCCCAGTTCGTTGATGGATTTTTCCACCGTAAAGATCATACCGTCCAGCTTGTTCTTGTTGTCGACCTTCTCTTTGCGTTTCTTGTCCTCTTCCGCGTACTGCTCCGCTTCCTTGACCGCTTTGTCGATGTCCGCTTCCGAAAGATTGGTGCTCGACGTGATCGTGATGTCCGTGCTCTTCTGCGTTCCGAGGTCTTTCGCCGTCACGTGCACGATGCCGTTCGCGTCCACGTCGAAGGTGACTTCGATCTGCGGCACGCCGCGCGGTGCGGGAGGGATCCCCGTCAGTTCGAACCTGCCGAGCGTCTTGTTGTCTTTGGCAAATTCGCGCTCGCCCTGCAAAATGTGAATGTCCACCTGCGTCTGGTTATCCGCCGCCGTCGAGAATACCTGCGACTTCTTGGCAGGAATGGTCGTGTTGCGCTCGATCAGCTTCGTGAACACGCCGCCCAGCGTTTCGATACCCAAAGACAGAGGCATAACGTCCAAAAGCAATACGTCTTTGACTTCGCCCGACAAAACACCGCCCTGGATCGCCGCGCCGATCGCGACGCATTCGTCCGGGTTGATGCCCTTGAACGGCTCTTTGCCCGTGATCTGTTTTACCTTCTCCACGACCGCGGGGATACGCGTCGAACCGCCGACCAGGATCACCTTGTCGATATCGCTGTACGAAAGCCCCGCATCCTTCATCGCAAGACGCATCGGCTCGCTCGTCTTTTCCACGAGATCCGCCGTCAGAGCGTCGAACTTCTGACGCGTAAGGTCTACGTCCAGATGCTTCGGCCCTTCCGCCGTCGCCGTGATGAACGGCAGGTTGATGTTCGTCGTCGTCATGCCCGAAAGCTCGATCTTCGCTTTCTCCGCCGCCTCTTTCAGACGCTGCATCGCCATCTTGTCTTTCGAAAGATCGATGCCCTCTTTGCTCTTGAATTCGTCCACCAGATAATCCATGACGCGCTTATCGAAATCGTCGCCGCCCAGCATGTTGTTGCCGTTCGTCGCCAAAACTTCGAACACGCCGTCGCCGATCTCCAGAATGGACACGTCGAACGTGCCGCCGCCGAGGTCGTAGATCATGACCTTGTGGTTGTTCGAATCTTTATCCAAACCGTATGCAAGCGCCGCCGCCGTCGGTTCGTTGATGATACGCAGTACGTTCAGCCCCGCGATCTTGCCCGCGTCCTTCGTCGCCTGACGCTGGCTGTCCGTAAAGTATGCAGGACAGGTGATGACCGCGTCCGTCACCTTGCTGCCGAGATAACTCTCCGCATCCGCTTTGAGCTTCGCAAGGATCATCGCCGAGATCTCCTGCGGCGAATATTTCTTGCCGTCGATGTCCACTTTATAGTCGCTGCCCATGTGACGCTTGATCGAAATGACCGTACGGTCGGGGTTCGCCACCGCCTGACGCTTTGCGACCTGCCCTACGATCCTCTGCCCGTCCTTCTGGAACGCAACGACGGAAGGCGTCGTGCGCGCACCTTCGGGATTGGGGATAACCACTGCCTCGCCGCCTTCCATGACGGCAACGCAGGAATTCGTCGTTCCTAAATCAATACCGATTACTTTTCCCATAATATACGCTCCTTCTATCCTCAAAAAGATATTTTCTTTATTTATGTTTCTATTTCCGAACGGCTTTCGCCCGATTCGTCTTGCCTTTACGAAGTGACCTTCACCTGCGCAAAGCGCAACACTTTGTCGCCGCGCTTATAGCCTTTCAGGAACACTTCCTTTACATACCCCGCCTCCACGCCTTCGGCGGCGGGTTCGCTCATGATCGCTTCGCAGAACGTCGGATCAAACTCCTCGTTCAGCGGATCGATCTCCTCGATGCCTTCGTCCTCCAAAACCTTTTTGAACGAACGCAATACCATCTCGATTCCCTTTTTCGTCTGTTCGTCGCAGGAAAGAAGCGCCCGTTCCAGATTGTCCCCGATCGGGAAAATCTTCAAAAGCACGTCGCCCTTTCCGTCCAGATACGCCGTGCGCCGCGCCGCTTCGTTGCGCTTGCGGAAATTGTCGAACTCCGCCACCGAACGTATCCACTTGTCTTTGTAGTCCGCCGACTCCGCCTGCGCTTTCGCAAGCTCCTCTTTCAGCTTCTCATGCTTGCCGTGATGCTCTTTCGGCTGCTCCGCTTCTTCCGCCGCAGGCACCTCTTCCGCAACCGCTTCCTGCGCCTTTATGCTTTCCTCTGCCGCTTCCTGCGGCTTCTTTTCTTCACTCATCTTTACCGTGTTTTCCGTCCTTGTTGTCTTTGTTACCGACGATCCCTTCCAACGCCTTTCCGACATTCTCCAAAACCGTGATCACTTTATGATAATCCATCCGGATCGGCCCGATCACGCCGTACGTGCCGAGGCTCTTGCCCCCCGCCGAATACGTCGCCGTCACCACCGAACAGTCTTCCGGTACGTCTTTGTCGTCGCAAGACCCGATCTTGACGTTGATCTGTATCTCGTCGTTTTCGTCGCCGATGATCTCCGCCAGTTTGTCTTTGCTGGATATGACCGTCAGAAAATTTTTAACATTGTCAATGTCGTCGTACTCGGGATGATTGAAAATCTTCTCCGCTCCCGTAAGCACCACGTCTTCGTCCCGCGGCCGCGTGTACGACTTCAATGCGTCGATCACTTCGTGCATCACCTGCCGGTATTGCCCGAATTCCGCAAGCACTTCCTCCTCTACGTCCTTCACCTCGGACAACGCTTTCCCTTCAAACAGCTTCGCAATCACCCTTGAAGCATTGTCCAGATCTTCGTCCGTCATGCCCTCCGGGATCCCGATAAAACTGTCGCGCAAAATGCGCGCTCCCGTCACGATCACCAAGAGCGCATTCCCGTCCCCGCAGGACAAGAGCGCTATGTTCCGTATCTTTTCTTCGTCCGCATGCGGCCCGATCCCGACCGACGTGTAATCGGTCAGCTCGCTGATCACCTTCGATACGCTCCTGACCAGATGCTCCACATCGTTGGATTTGCCCGCAAACGCTTTCTCAATGTAGTCAAGATCTTTCTCGGACAAATTTCCCTTCTCCATCAGCTCCTCGATATAAAACCGATACGCCTGCGGCGAAGGTACCCGCCCCCCCGATGTGTGAAACTGCGTCAGATATCCCAGCTCTTCCAGCGACGCAAGTTCGTTCCGCACCGTCGCCGAGCTCACGTCCGTCAAATGCTTCTCCGCAATGCTTTTGCTCGACACGGGAACCGCCGTGTTGATATACTCATCCACGACGATCTGTAAAATTTTTCTCTTTCGGTCGGACATCTTCATTGCCGCATCACCCCGCACTATCTTTGGCACTTGATTTTCAACAATGTTAGCACTCTCATCTCATAAGTGCTAACGCTATTATATATGGATTGCAAAAGAAAGTCAAGGGTTTTGCGACAAAAAAATAAAAAAATTTTTTATCTTTTGCGCGCGCACAAATATAATGTTCGCGCGCGGGAGGATCGGGCGCGTTTTTGTCCTTTTTCCCCTCTTCGGTATGCCCTGCCCCGCAATTTTTTCGCGGCGCATTCCCCCGTTTTGCCCCTTCCGGCCCGCAGAACGGCTTTTTCGCAACCCTGCCAAAGCCACAAAAATGCTTTTGCGCCCTTTTTGCAAAATCAGACGGGGCGCACGCCGTGCGCCCCGTCTGATTTATCGGTAGGTTATCACAATGGTGTATGCGAATGGATCTATGTCCCCATTATCCAAATTCTTTTGCCCTTTGTCAATAAAAATTAACCATAGTTAATTAATTTATCCGCAAAAATTTTTTTCGGCGGGATATCCGCTGCGAAAAGGGCGGACGCAAAACGGCATCCGCAGGATATCGCGGCTTTCTCCGCGGTCTTACTGCGTCTTTTTCCGCGGCTTTGCTGCGGTTTCACTGCGGCTTTTCCGCGCTTTACAGCGGCTTTCTCCGTGGGTTTACAGCGGCTTTCTCCGTGGGTTTGCCGCGGTTTTATTTGCGGGCTTGCCTTAAAAAAGGGGCAGCCTTGCGCAAAAATTTGCGCAAGGCTGCCCCTTCGATCGCTCCCGTGCGCGCAGCGCTTTTGCCTGCACAGGCAGCGGCGTACGCCGCAACGGGATCTTTGCGAATATTTTCACATATTTGTGCGCAAGGTATCGGCGATATCCTTGCCCGCGCTGGTGCCGATGCGGTCCGCGCCCGCGTCGATCATGGCGAGGAACTGATCCGCCGTCCGAATGCCGCCCGACGCCTTGACGCAGCATTTGTCTTTGACCGTCTCTTTGAGCAGGCGGACATCCTCCGCCTTCGCGCCTTCGCCGAAATAGCCCGTGCTCGTCTTGACGAACGCCGCGCCCGCGTCGCGCGCGCACAGCGCCGCTTTGAGCATCTCTTCCCGCGAAAGCAGCGATGTTTCGAGAATGACTTTGACGGGATTGCCTTTCGCCGCGCGCACGACCTGTTTGATCTCCCGCTTTACGTACGAGTAATTCCCGTTTTTGACGGCAGACAAGCAGATCACCATGTCGATCTCGTCCGCTCCGTCCGCGACCGCCCTTTTTGTTTCGAAAACCTTGGTTTCCGTCTTGTTTTCGCCCATCGGAAAGCCCACGACGCAGGCGATCTTGATGTGCGGCGCGTTTTTCAAGAACTCGTTGCACGCCGAAACGTACACGGGCTGCACGCACACCGAATAAAACCCGTATTCCACCGCTTCCGCGCAGAGTTTTTTGATGTCTTCGCGCTTTGCCGTCTGTTTCAGGAGCGTATGGTCGATGGTCTTCAAAAGCCTGCGGATCTCGAGGATCTTTTTCTGGCGTTTGAATTCTTCGAACTCCGCCATTTCGTCCGCGGAGATCTGCCCGTCCGCCTTTGCGCCTTCTTTTTTATCTTTCGCGTTTTCCGAAGCCTGCTCCGCCGCGCGTTCGACTTCCGCCGCCTCCGCGTTCAGCAGGTCTTCCTCCTTTTTTTCCTCTTTCTTTTTTCCGAGTCCGAACATCAGATATCCTCCTTTCCGATAAAACCGAATACGAGCGGACGCGCCCTGTACGAGCGCCTGACCGCAAACGCGCCCTGCGCCAGCGACAAGGCTTCCGCATCTTCTTTGTTATAGTAAACTTCCGCGACAAGCTCCCCGTCTTTTACCCGTTCGCCTGCCCGCTTTTTCAAAATGATCCCTACCGTATGGTCGACGGGATCTCCCTCTTTGCTGCGCCCGCCTCCCAGCCTCGCACACGCTTTGCCGAGCGCGAGCGCCGACACATGCAGCCTGCCCGCGCCCGAGGCAAAGATCTCTTTGCGGTGCGCCGCCAGCGGCAGAAGCGAAAAATCATCGAAAGCGCGCACGTCCCCGCCCTGCGCGACGACGATCTCCTTGAATTTTTCCAGAGCCGCGCCCGAACCGAGAACTTCGCCGATCCGCTCCTTCGCCTCCTCTTCGCGCATGCCCTGCGCCATTTGCAGGATCTTGCAGCAATGATAGACGGAAAGCTCGGACAGCGCGTTGCGCTTTCCTTGAAGTATTTCGATCGCTTCCCGCACTTCCGCGTTGCAGCCGATATGATCGCCCAGCGGCGCGTCCATATCCGTCACCGCCGCGCCGACCTTCCTGCCCGCCGCCGTTCCCACGCTCACCATGAGCCTGGCAAGTTTCACCGCGTCCGACGTGCGCCGCATAAACGCTCCGTTCCCGAACTTGACGTCCAGCAGGATCACATCCGCAAAGGACGCCAGCTTTTTGCTCATCACCGACGACGCGATCAGCGGAACGCTGTCCACCGTCGCCGTCACGTCGCGCACCGCATACATCCGCTTGTCGGCGGGCACCGTGCGCTCCGTCTGCCCCGCGATCGCCGCGCCTACCTTCTCCACCTGCGCCTCGAACGCCTCGGCGGTCATCGAAACCGAAAGCCCCCGAAAACTTTCCAGTTTGTCCAGCGTGCCGCCCGTATGCCCCAGCCCTCTGCCCGAATATTTGGCACACTTGACCCCCAGCGCCGCCAGCACGGGAACGACGATCAGCGTCGTCGAATCGGAAACGCCGCCCGTCGAATGCTTGTCCGCATAGATGCCCTCCGCGCGCGGTTTTACCGTGCGTTCGCCGCTCTTTGCCATCGCATCGGTCAGCGCAAAACATTCTTCGTCCGTCATCCCGCGCAAAAGCACCGCCATGCAGAATGCCGCGATCTGCGCGTCCGACGCGCTGCCGTCCGCAACCATGCGCACAAACTGACCGATCTGCTCCCCGCTCAATATTTTGCCGCGCTTTTTTATTTCTATGATGTCGTATGCGGTCATGCGACAAAACTCCCCCTTTTTTTCCTTTTTTATTCTCCCTTCGCCCCTTCCCCTGTGATACAATGCAAAAAAACACGGGAGAATATCATGTATCTTCTGGCTTCTACCCTGCTCGGCGGGCTCTACCTCATCATTCTGTTCGGATTGTGTTTCGGCGGCGTCGCCGGCGTAAAATACCTGCAATACATACGGCGCCGTCAGGCCTCCGCTCCGCCCGAAAAAAAAGCGGAACCGCCCAAAGAAACAAAACAGCCCGAAAAACCAAAAGAGATCTACTATATCGTCGAAAAAAAACGCGCCCGTTCAAAACAAAAATTATCCGAACCGAAAAAGATCCGCTTCGAATGACCCGAAATTTTTACGCGGCGCGCCGCTGCATGCGGCGCGCCGCGTCCTCGTTTTTCAACGCCCCTGCGGCCGCAAATCTCGCAACGCCGCGCTCTTTTAATCTTCGTACCTTACGACGTTGTTGCCTTCGTCCCACAGCCTTTCCAGATGATAGAACAACCGAGATTCGTCGTTGAATACGTGCACGATCACGTCGCCGTAATCGATCACTCCCCAGCGGCCTTCCCTGACTCCCTCCGTCCTGCGGGGCTCCAGCCCCTCTTTGGAAAAATGCTCTTCCAGATTTTCGCACAGCGCTTTGACCTGCGTCGTGTTCCTGCCGCTGCATATGACAAAATAATCGCACAGCACCGTCTTTTCGCGCACGTCTACCGTCAATATGTCCTCCGCTTTCTTCGAGGACAGAAATTTACAGATCGCTTGCGTGAATTCGTTTGACTCCATTTACTTTCTCCTTAAATCCTTATAGTATTCGTATGCGCGGAAGGTGAGCGGATATATGTCGCCTTTCGCCTTTTTCAGGTATCTGAGGTCGTATTTCAGCGCCCGATACATGCACTCGTTCAGATCGCGGTAAAACCATTCGCGCAAACTGCCGATGTGCGGAAAATCCCGCCCCGCTTCCAGCATGTCGGACAAAAATATCACCTTCTCCAGCGTGCTCATGTTCGGCCTGCCCGACGTGTGATACCGCACCGCATTCAGCACGTCCGCATCCGTTTCGCCCAGCACATGCTCCGCCAGATACGCCCCCGTATATTGATGCAATACAGGCGCGGGAATGTTCGGCTCGGGCGGAACAAAACCCGCCAGCTCCGGCGCGTCGGGCGCAAGGTTCTTTGCCGCGTCGTGCAGGCCCGCCGCTCGGATCACGGCGCGCTCGTCCAGCCTGTTCGCCGCCGCAACGCCCGCCGCCATCAAAGCCACGCGCACCGTGTGCTTTTTCCGCACAGGCTTCAGATACGCCGCCGCCTCCTTTACCCGCTCCACCCGATACAGACCGTTGGATTGGATATACGCAATAACGTCCTCCGCAAGATACGGCTTCAGATCCTCCCCGAACGCGCACAAAACGCGGATCTTCGTGGACGATACGTCCCTCCCCGCATATTCGAGCACGCGGAACCCCTTGCGGAATTTCGCGAAAAACCGCAGCTGCTCCGCTTTGAAACTGACTTTCTCCCCCTCGCGCCCGCACGCCACGAGCTCCGCTCCCGCCAGGATCTGCTCCGGATTTTTCCACGTGTAAAAATCTTTGAGCATATCCGCTCCTACCAGCCAGAAAAGCTGCGCCTCCGGATACTTCTGCCTGAAATGCTCCACCGTGCGGTATGTGTAACTCGTGCCGCCCGCATTCATTTCGTACGAACTCACTTCGCACCCGCGTATCCCCGCAAACGCAAGCTTCGCCATGTTCAGCCTGTCTTGCGCCGACGTCAGCATCTTCCCTTGCTTGTGCGGAGGCACAAACGCGGGCATCACGATCACTTTGTCCGCTCCCAGCTTCTCCTTCGCCGCTTTCACGATATTGATGTGTTCTGCATGCACGGGATCAAACGTCCCGCCGAAAATCGCTATCTTCATTGCCGTTCGTCTGTGTATCGGTAAATCCGCCGCTTTCTATACGGAAAAGGCAGATTTTTCCTTTTTTATCAGTATAACACAACTTTCTCCGCGTTGCAAGGTTTAAAAAGCCGAAAAGTTGGAGATTATACAGAAAAACGTTTTCAAAAAGGCCCCTTATGAAAAAATTCGATCTGCCGCTTTGGTCAGACACAGTGTTTTTCTTTTTCTTCCTGCTCCTGCTCTCCTTCTGCATCTTCCGTTGCTTCTTTTCCTCTCTCGCCTCCCTCGCACTCTCCGCCGCCTTTTCCCTCGCCTCCGCCGCGCTCCTGCACCTTTGGAGACGGCGCCGCCGCCGCAAAAAACACGCCGACGAGGACGGACGCGATCAGATCCGCAGGTTCGCCTTCCACCTCGCCATGAGTTCCCCCGAAAAAAATGCCGAACTCATCGCCCGAAGTTTGTGCGCCGCCCAAGAAAACGAAAAAACGGACGCCGTATCCCCTTCGGAAACCCTTTCGGAGACCTCTTCGGAGGCCTCTTCAAAAGCCTCTTCGGACGCCGCGCAAAAACCTTATGCCCGAGCCTGCGGCGACCGCATACGCACCGAGGACGGCGATTGTTTTTTGAATTTCCGTTTCGAAAAGGTGACGGCGGACGAACTTGCGCCCGCGATCCGTCGGGGCAGCGGAAAGATCTCCGTCTGCGCCGCCGCTTTTACCGACGAGGCTAAAAAACTTGCGTCCGCATTCGGCGTGCGGCTCATGGAGGCGGAAGAGGTCTACGCGCTGGTAAACGACAGCGGCTGCATGCCCCCGACGCTGATCTCGCCGCCCGCCGCAAAACACCCGTTCAAAGAAAAACTTTCTTTCCGCATCCGAAAAAGCGCCTGGCGTGGCTACGCCTTTTCGGGAACATTCCTGCTGCTCTTTTCGCTGTGGACCGTCTTCCCCGTTTATTATATTGTTTCGGGCTCGATTTTGTTGACTTTTTCTTTGCTGATACGGTTTTTCGGAAAAAAAGACTGATTTTGCGAAAAAAGGAACGTTTAAAAAGCGCCGCCTCGGGCAAACAATTTTGCCCGAGGCGGCGCTTTTTTTATGTTTTGATCGGCACGGCCGCTCCTGTTTCTTTACTTTTCGAAGATATTTTCTTTCAAAAAGGGAACAGCCTTGCCCGCGCGGATACGCGCGATCAAACCGTTTAGATCATGCACTTCCTCTTCCGTTTCCACGCCCGACAAAAGCGGCTGGCGCGGAGAATGAAGATCGGAGCCTCCCGTCTTTAAAAGCCCGTATTCTTGCGCCAGGATCTCCCCCAGGCGGTTGCACCGCTGCGTCCTGCCCGCGTTGACGGTCTCGATGCCGTCCACGTCCGAAGGATACAGGCGGATATGATCGATGTAATCCGCCTCGCGATAGGGATGCGCCTGCACCGCAAGGGCTCCGCTTTCACGCACCAGGGACAGATAATCGCGCACGGAAAGCTCCAACAGCCGCGGATGCGCTTTCAGCCATTCGCGCGAAAGCCCGTACGTCAGAAAATCCGTGCCCAGATAGGAATATTCCAGCCCGAAAAATACTTTCAGGCCCTGCTTTTTGCCCTCCTTTTCCGCCCGCTCCCAGCCGCGGAAAAATTCGTCGATCTGTTCTTCCCACGGCCGCGTACGATCGACCGTCGTGTTCCCGTTCAGAAAATGATCGGTCACCACGATCCCGTCGTAACCGTTTTCCTTATAAAGACGCACCAGCGTCTCCGCATCGAGGACGGAACATGCGCTCGTGTACTTTGTATGACAATGCGTTTCGTACCGGAACATATCAAAACTCGATGTGCTTGAAATCTTTGCGCGAAGAACGGCGGTACAAAATCACTTTTCTTCCGATCACCGCCACGCAGTCCGCTTGCAGCGAACGGGCAAGCTCCCCGCCCAAAGTCTTTGCGTCCTCATCCGCGTTCGTCAGCACGTTTACTTTGATCAGCTCGCGCGCTTCCAGTGCGTCCGAAAGCGACCGCACCATGTTTTCGCCGATCCCGCTCTTCCCGCATTGCGCGATCGGATCGAGATTCGCCGCAATGCTTTTCAGGTTGCTCCTCTGTTTGCTCGTCAGCATAAAACTCCTTTCTTCCCTTCTCTTTCGGGTATTTTCGCCCCGCCGCAAAAAGCGATGCGCTTTTTGCGGCGGGATTTTTTATTCTTTGAACAAAAATTCCACGTCGCCCACCACGACCGTGTCGTCCTCGGCCACGCCGCGGCGCTTCAGCTCTTTGATCACGCCCTTGTCCTTGAGCGCTTTCTGAAAATATGCCATCGAATCGGGATCGGACAATACCACGTTGCGCTCCAGCATGTCCACCAGGCCGCCCGTAACGTACCACACGTTCTCCTCTTCGTCCTTTCCGATGAAAAATTCGTTCACGTCCGGCGTTTCGTATTCGAACTCCTCCGCGGGGATCGGCTGGGCGGGCGGCAGTGTCTCCAAAACCGCGAAAATTGCGTCGATCAGTTCCTTCGTCCCCTCGCCCGTCACCGCCGTCACGGGAAACGTCTTGTATTTGCGGCATTTTTTGCGGAATGCCTTTACGTTTTCCTCCGCCCCGAAAACGTCGCATTTGTTGAGAACCACCAGCTGCGGCAATCCCGCAAGCTTCGGGCTGTACTCTTTGAGCTCGGCATTGATCTTTTTGAAATCTTCGTACGGATCGCGCCCTTCCGCGCCCGAAACGTCCACCACGTGCACCAGCATGCGCGTGCGCTCGATGTGACGCAGAAAATCATGCCCGAGCCCCGCGCCTTGCGCCGCTCCCTCGATCAGCCCCGGGATATCCGCCGCCACAAACGACCTTCCGTATTCTTTTACCACTCCCAAATTGGGCGAAAGCGTGGTGAAATGATAGTTCGCGATCTTCGGCCGCGCCGCCGATATTTTGGACAGCAGCGTGCTTTTGCCGACGTTCGGAAATCCGATGATCCCGACGTCCGCGATCATTTTCAATTCGAGAATGAGGGTGTGTACCTGCGTTTTCTGCCCCTTTTGCGCAAAATGCGGCGCATGACGGCGCGCCGTCGTAAAACGCACGTTCCCTTTGCCGCCGTTGCCGCCGCGCGCAAGGAGCTTTTTCTCCCCGTCCGTGTAAACGTCGCAAAGCACCCTGCCCGTTTCCGCGTCGCGCACCAACGTGCCGAGCGGCACGGAGATCACGACATCCGCCCCGCCTTTGCCGAAACGGTTGTTCGTTCCGCCGCGCTCCCCGTTTTCCGCCGTGAACTTCCCTCCGTAACGGAAATCGATGAGATCGCCCTTGTCCTTGTCGCCGACAATGTACACGTCCCCGCCTTTGCCGCCGTCCCCGCCGTCGGGCCCGCCGTTCGCAAAACCTTTGAAACTCTTAAAAGAGTTCATTCCGTCCCCGCCGTCACCCGATTTGATTGTGATTTTGACTTTATCCGTAAATAACGATGCCATAAAATCCTCTCGTTTCAATCCTTTTTTTGCTTCGCCGCAAAATAATCACAGCATTTTGCAAGCGCGCAGGCGGCACAGTCGGGCTTTTGCGAATGACATACTTTCCGCCCGTGCCAGATCAGCCAATGATGCGCTTTTGACCAGTCTTCCTGCGGGATCGCCGCCTTGAGCTGCTCCTCCGTCTTCAACGGAGTCGCCGCATGCGCCAGTCCCAGACGGTTGCTCACACGGAAAACATGCGTGTCCACCGCGATGGCGTCCTTGTCGAACCAGACCGACGACACCACGTTCGCCGTCTTCTGCCCTACCCCTGCCAAAGATTTCAACGCGGAAAAATCCGACGGTACCTGCCCGCCGAACTTGTCCGCAATATCGCGCGACGCAGACAGTATGTGCGCCGCTTTGCTCTTGTACAAGCCGCAGGAAAATATGTACTTTTCCAGCTCCGCCTGCGAAAGAGTCAGCATCCTTTCGGGAGTATTGTGTTCCTTGAAAAGCTCCGCCGTGACTTTGTTCACCCGCTCGTCCGTGCACTGCGCGGACAAAATCACCGCCACGAGCAGTTCGTAAGCGCTCGTATATTGCAGCGCGGGACGCGCATCCGCATATGTTTCGGATAAAATACGCAAAGCTTGCTCTCTGTTTCGTTCGTCCATGCCGCTATTTTAACACAAATCCGCGCACAATTCAAGAATTTTTATGCGCGGCGCAAAAAAATGCCGCCGCCCCGAAAAAACAAGGACGCACCCGTCGGCTTCACCGCCCGGAGCACTCGTCAGACGGGACGGACAAACGTCCTGCCGTAACCGGTCTCCACGCGGAAAAACCCCACAAACGCGGACCGATTGCAGGAGGCCAGCACAGCTTTCGCGCGCGCAAAGTCAAAAGCGCCGAATTTCGCGGACAACCCGCACCCCACATTGGCTTCGCGCGGCGTGGATACCGCCGCCGCGCATATTCCGCAGCTTTTCAGCCGCATGACGTATTCGAGAGTTTGCGCCCTCGAACGGAAAACCGCCAAAATGCCGTTCATACCTTCCTCCTTTGTGTGCCGCATGCAACTTTTGTGATCTGCGGCATATATTACAATATATGAAGGCGGAGACGCATTTGTCTTTACCCAAAAGATTTTGCGCCGCCCGCCGTACCGCCGCCAGGCAGCAGAAAAAAGGAGGTCGCATGATTTATTTCGACAACGCCGCAACCGGCGGACGCAAACCCGACAGCGTGATCCGCGCCGTCAACGCTTCCCTGCAGGGCTACTGCGCCAATCCGGGCAGGAGCGGGCACGCGCTTTCGCTCGCCGCCGCTCAGGACGTCCTGCGCACGCGCGAGCTTTTGCGGCGGTTTTTCAACGCCCCCGACGCCGAACGCGTCATTCTGACCAAAAACTGCACCGAAGCGCTCAACGCCGCCATTTTCGGGCTCATCGGCTCAATAGGCGAGACCCCGCCCCCGCACATCGTTTCCACCGTCGCGGAGCACAATTCCGTGCTCCGCCCTCTGTTTTTCCTGCAAAAAACAGGAAAAATCCGTCTCACGCTGGTGCCGCTCGAACGCGGCAGGATCCGCCCCGAACGCATCGCCGAGGCCGTACGGCCCGACACCGCCGCCGCCGTCTTTACGCTGGCTTCCAACGTCACGGGAACGGGCATCGATCCCGAAGCCGTCCGCTCTCTTTTGCCCGAAAACGTCGTCATGATCTGCGACGGCGCGCAGGCGTGCGGACATATCCCGATCGACATGCGCGCCGCGGGGATCGACGCACTCTGCCTTGCAGGGCACAAAGGCATGCACGGGATCCAGGGAAGCGGAGCCCTGCTCCTTTCCGAACGATTCTCTCCCGCACCTCTTCTCTATGGCGGCACGGGGAGCGAGAGCTTTAACCCCGACATGCCCGCCTTTTACCCCGACCGCCTGGAAGCGGGCACCCTCTCCTGCCCCGCCGCGGCCGCGCTCGCCGAAGGCGTACTCTACCTGATCCCCCATTTGCAGAAAATCGGCGCGCACCTGCGCGTCCTGACGGAAACTTTGTGCCGCGGCCTGCGCGCGATCCCGAATATCCGCGTCTATTCCTCCGCCAACCCGTTCGGCATCGTCGCCTTTTCCTGCGACAACCTGCAATCGGAATTTTTCGCGCAGCGCCTCTCCGACGAGTACGGGATCGCCGTGCGCGGCGGATTGCACTGCGCCCCGAAAATGCACGAGGCTCTCGGCTCCAAAGACGGGCTCGTGCGCGCAAGCATGAGCGAATTCAACACGCTCGCGGAAACGGAACTTTTCCTCTCCGCCGCAAAACAGATCGCCCTCAGTGCGGCAAGCTTTTAATTTCGCGGTTTCTTCGCAGGACGTGCAAAACGCGGAGACGTTTTGCACGTCCTGCGAAGAACGGCAGAGCCGCTTGCCGCCTGTTGCGCCGAAAAATAATAAAAAAGCCGCCCTGCGCCGCAATGTTTTGCGGCGCAGGGCGAACGGTCACATCTTTTTGAGTTTTTTGACGATCTGCTCCAGCTTTTTGCGCTTTGCCCCGTCCAGCATGGGCGCCACGGCGCGGTAAAAATTATCCAGCTCCGCATCGGTAAGCGTTCCCGCTTTCCTGCCCCGCTCCGCCTCCTGATAAATGGCGCGCAGAATATCCGCTTCCCCTTTCCCTTCAAATGCCCGCGCGATCGTATTCGCCGTGTCCTGCACGTTGGACGGGATACCGCCCGTTTTTCCTTTGGAATTTTTTACGAAATCGTTAAAATCCTGCATAAGCACCTCCGAAAAAGATTGCACATTGCCATAGTATGCGCGGGAGGCGGTTTTTGCCCCTCCGCAAGGAGATATCGTTATGGAAATCCTCTTTCTCTTGCTGCTGTTCGCGGCGGCAAATTCCGAAAACAAAGCCGCCCTCGCGCGGCTTCGCCCGATCGCCGCTTTCCTCGAAAGCGGCGATCTGAAAAAACTGTCCGAAAGTGAACAATTCCGCCGTATGCGCATCGGAAACGCCGAAGGCAAAGACCTCCTCTCGGCGCTGGAAACCATTCAGCTCATCGCGCGCAACGCCGAAGAACTCAAATCGCTCGCCGACGGGAAAACGCCCGACTTACATAAACTCGCCGAACTGTTCCCGACAGGCGGAACACAGGGACTGGGCATGCTGGCAAACCTTTTCGGCACGGCAAACAGATCCGAATCCCGTTCTTCCCGGCAAGATTCCGCCGTCTCGCTCGCGCCCGTCGCCAACATCGCCGACAAGGAGATCGTCTACGCCCTCAACCGCTATTTCTCCTGACCTTTCCGCATACGGGCGCTTGCGCGCCGCGGGCGGGGTCTGTTCCGCCTCACGATAAAAACGGGCAAAACTTGTTTGCCGCGCGGCAAAACCGCGGGGAAAACCTTTCGCCATACGCAAAGAGCGGCGGGCGGCAAAATTCTGCCGCCCGCCGCCCGCGGGTTTAGCACGATTTTCGCGCATCGAAACTTTCCGCAAAAGCTGTCAGACAATGGAACGCAGGATTTCGTCCAGCTCGGGATCCGTGTATTCGCCGTTGGACTCCGCCCGGACGGCGATCGCGCCGTCGTCCGTTGTAATGCCCTTGTCGTGTATGCTCACCCCGTTCGGCCAATATATCTGCGCCGTCGTGAGTTTTGCCGCTTCCCCCGTCCCTCGGTTATAAAAATAGGACTGCATGATCCCTTTCCCGTACGTTTTCGCCGCGCCGTCCCACGTTTTCTGAATGCCGCTCTCCGTCAGTTTCGTCTGCGGCGTGTCCGTCAGGAAAATATCCGAATAGGAAATCGTGCCGTAACTGATCATGGCTCCCAGAAGCGCTTCGGACGCCGACGCCGTATTCGAATTCGCCGCCGCATAAATTTTCTTGCCCGAAAAATACGTTCCGTAATCGTTCCCGCCCGACAAAAACACATCCTGGCGCCCGCTCTTGTATTTCGCCGTCAGCACGGGCGCATGTTCCTGCTGCGCGTTTTTCATCAGGTGCGATGCGATCTTTTGCAACACAGACAAACTTCCTCCGCCGTTGTTCCTCAGATCCAGAAGAAGGTTCGTCTTTCCGTCCGCGGAAAACTGCTCGAGCGCACGCGAAAATTCTTCCGCCGCACCCGCGTTGAACTCCACGAGCTTCAGGTACGCCGCATCGCCCGACACCTTTTCATCCGCCGACACATACGCCGAAACGTCCGTCCAGCTCCCCTTGTCCGTGCTGCTCGCATACGTGTACGCCCACGCCTTTCCGTCCGCCGCATACAGTACGTAGCTCTCCACATATTCGTTCAGTTTTACCGCAACCGCCGTGCTCCGCGCTTCGGCAAGCTGGCTTGCCTCCGACACTTCCTCCACCGTAAACCGCAGCCACACCGTGTCGCCCGACTCGTACTTCGAAAGCTCGTCCGCAGGCGCCTCGGCGCCGAATACGTCCGCAAGCGCATTCTCCGACGCCCCCACGCCCGTCACGTACAACCCCGTCTCAATGGGAAAATCCGCATCCTTCGACGCATAAAACGCGGGAGAGTTCAGCGCCACGCGCACCACCTTGTTCGTACCCGAAAAGAAGGACAGACCGATCCCGTCCATCAGCCCGTAATTGGAATTGACGACGCTGTCGTATTCGTCCGCCGTCAGATACTCGGAATACGGATCGAGGCTCGCCGATACGCCGTCCAGCGCCGCTTGCCAGAAATCTTCGTCCGAAACGTCCTTGTAATATTCCGACTGCACCTGCTCCTTAAACCACAAAAGCGAACGCAGCCCGTCGTCGTAAAAGAAGCGGGCGCAATACAGCCCGATCACGAACGCCAGCACGACCGCCGCTGCCGCCACCAATGCGTTTACAATTTTTTTTGTCTTCGCCTTGCTTTCCGCCCCGCCTTTCGGCGTGCCGCCCGCGGGCGGCACGCCCGCCCCGCTTTGCTGCGTGTTTTGCGGTACGTCGTCAAAAAAATCGTCCTGACGCCCGCCGTCGTTTTTGTCAAAATCCGACATATCCGTCTCCTTTGAAATCTCCCTTTTTCTAAAACGTTTCGCCTTCCCGTCCCGGCTCATACCAGGGCAGAGGCATGAGATCGCCCAGCCGCACGATCTTTTGCGGCGATTCCGCGGCAAGAAACCCCGCTTCCGCGTTCTCCGCGGAAAGCTGCAGCAAAAATTCGCGGCAGGCGCCGCACGGCGGCAGAGGCGCCCCGTTTTCGTCCACGCAGACTATGCGCCGCACCGTCCGCTCGCCGTCCGTCACCATCGCCGCAGCCGCACTCCTTTCCGCACAAAAGCCAAGCCCGCAGGCAAGATCGATGTTCACTCCCGCATAATATTTTCCGTTCGCGCCTTCCAGCACCGCCGCCACAAAACCCGTCGAATCGTATTTTCCCAACCGAACGGGATTCAGTTTCGACCGCGCATACGCGAGCATGTCCCTGTACGTCATAGTTTTCCCCTCTTTTTTGATTTTTATATGGGCAGTCCGCTTTCCGCGCCCGCTTCGCCGGCCGGCTCTTCCCCCGCAGGCGCCTTTCCGCCGCGTTCCGACCGTGCGCTCCTCACGCCGCTTTTTCAAGTTTCCCGCCCGAAAGTTTTATTTGAAAACGGCACCCGCCCGAACCGAACCGTCGGTACGGGCGGGTGCCTTTACCTGCCGTCCCAAAACCTGCTTTGTTCCGGCTTCCCTATTCGAAAAATTTTCCCTTTCGGGCAAAAAAACCATTCCGAAAAATTTTCCCCTTTCGGTCAGATGCGGGCGATCCCCTCGCGCCGTGCCTGCTCCGCCACCGCTTTTGCCACCGCTTTTGCCACGCGCGGATCGAACGCCGAAGGAATGATGTTGTCGCGGGTAAGATCTTTTCCCACCAGCTCCGCCAACGCGCGGGCGGCCGCCACTTTCATGCCCTCGCTGATATCTTTTGCGCGCACGTCCAGCGCTCCGCGGAATACGCCCGGAAACGCCAGCACGTTGTTGATCTGGTTGGGGAAATCGCTCCTGCCCGTGCCGACGACAAACGCCCCCGCTTCCAGCGCTTCCTGCGGATAGATCTCCGGCTCGGGATTCGCCATCGCGAATAGGATGCTCTTTTCCGCCATGCTCCTGACCATTTCCTGCGTCAGCTGTTTGGGCTTGGATACGCCGATGAAAACGTCCGCTCCCCTCACGGCATCCTGCAAAGTACCG
>CALVMA010000074.1 GCA_944341655.1 uncultured Clostridia bacterium
GCCTCGTCCGTCGTGTTCGCCTTGCGTACCAGCGCACGATTGTACCGATAAAGAATATACTTCTTCGCAAGTTCGTAATGCCCCTGCTCCATCAGCTTCCGCTCGATAATGTCCTGTATGTCCTCCACCAGCATCCGCCGCTTGTTCTCACCTTCGATACAGGAAAGTATCTCCTCGATCTCTTCCCCGCTCGCACGCTTCGATTCTTCCCGCATCTCCGCATTCGCTTTCCCGATCGCAATCGCTATCTTCGCTCTGTCATAGGCAACTGCCGCGCCGTCCCTTTTGATCACCTGCATAGTATCTAAGCCCTCGTTTTTTGATTCCTCCTTATTATACCACGTTTGCCGAAAAATACTGAAGCATTTGCAACAGTTTCAAAAAAATACTATATCTTGTAGGGCTTACACGGTTTTTGATCCAAGATATAGAACAAAGGTTTTCCGTTTGCCCGCATCTGCGCTGCGGGCAAGCGGCTATGGGCAAGCGGCTATGAGCAAATGGCTGCGGGCAAGCGGCTATGGGCAGGCGGCTATGAGCAAGCGGCCATGAGCAAGCGGCTATGAGCAAGCGGCTATGAGCAAGCGGCTATGAGCAAGCGGCTGCGGGCAAACGGCTGCGGTCAGAGCCACCAGATCTGCATATCGCCTTTGCCGCGGTTCGCCCAGCAAAAATACGGGATCAGGCGCAAGGCGACCTTTTCTTTTTTCGGCGGTTCATACGAATACAGCGCCCCGTCGGTGCGCAAGCGCTCGGCGCTCACGCGGAGCGTAAACAATTCGCCCTTTGCCGCTTTCGCACCCGAAAGCGACGGTATGCGCACCGTACCGAGGTTCTTCCCGTTGTCGGCGCTCTCCCCGCAAAGGACGAGCGCACCGTATTCCACCGCTTTCCTGCCGTTATCCTGCCACACGTTCTCGTTCGCATACACGAAACGCGCTTTGATCTTGAAATCCAACGCGATCTCAAAATCGCCGTCGCAATCGATGCGGATATAACTGTCCGAAATGTCGGGCTCCACTTTCTTGCCGTTGATTTTCATGCTTACCCCGCCGTTCCAGGCAGGCACGCGCAGATTCAGGCGGCCGCGGCCTCCGAAACGGATCACCGCTTTTCCGCCAAACGGCATTTCGCTGCGTACGGAAATCTTCGCCGTGTCTGTTTTAATGCTTGAAGATATATATTGATTGACAAAAATCTCGTCACCCTCAAAGCCGTAGATGTATTTGCCTATGCTTTCGATAAAACGCGTAAGATTGGGCGGACAGCACGAACAATCGAATACCTCCACCCGCTCGGGAATGGGACAGAACAACTTCGTCTTTAAACTCTCGTTGTAATCGTACGCGGATTCGTGCATCTCCAGCGGGTTCACATAGAAAAACCCCTTTCCGTCCCTGCTTTCCCCCGCCAAAATGTTATTGTAAAATACCCGCTCAAAAATTTCATGGTACACCGCCCTGTTTTCCAGCTTCGCCATGCGGTCGCAAAACAACGCGAGCGCGATCCCCGCACACGTTTCGCTGTACGCCAGAAAATTCGGAAGATCATACGCAAACGTAAACGCTTCCCCGTGATAGGTCGACCCCGTCCCGCCCGTGATGTACATTTTTTTGCCGACGATGTCGGCAAACAGGGCTTTGCAGGCTTCCGCAAGGCCTGCATCCTTTTTGATGCGCGCCACGTCCGCCATCGCCGTATAAAGATACAGCGCCCGCACCGCATGCCCTTCCGCCGTTTTCTGTTCGCGCACGGGCAAATGGCTCTGGTGGTACGACGGATAGGTAAACGCATACGATTCTTCCTCATGCCTGCCCCGCTCTTCGAGGAAATAATCGGCAAGATCCAAATACTTCTTCTCCTTCGACGCCTCGTACAACCGTACCAGCGCCAGCTCGATCTCGGGATGCCCGCACGTATAAAACCCCGTATCCTTTTTCACGTAAAAACGGTCGTAAATATAATCGGCGTACCGCAGCATCGCCGCGTACAGTTTTTCGTCCGCCCCCGCATCGCGCAGCGCCACCGCCACTTCGATCAGATGCCCCGCACAATACAGCTCGTGCTCCGTCCGCTTGCAAAAAACGTTCTCGGGTTCGTACACCTGAAAATAACTGTTGAAATATCCGTCCGCCCGCCGGTTCGCGCAAATGTCTGCCACGATTTCCTCCACGCGCCCTTTCAGCTCCGCGTCCTGCCTTTTCGCTAAAATGTACGCCGCGCTCTCCAACCATTTCGCCACGTCCGAATCCCAGAAAATATGCGGCTTGTGCGCATCGTCACGCTTGCACTTTTCCGCCTCGAACCTGCCCGTTTCCCGAAACCGCTTGTATATGTTATCCACCGAAACCCTTTCGTTCCGCTCCTGCAAATCACGCACAAAACCCGCGCGTATTTCCACGTTTTTATAATCCGCCGTCTGCATCGTCCGCTCCTTGTCTATATTTTTTCAAACACAAACGCGCCCGCAAGATATTCGCCCACAGGCTGAAAACGCAAACGCCCTCCGCCCGTCTCGAAATCCAGCGACGTATATGCCGCCGCAAGTTTATACCCCGACACATCCGTTTCCGAAACCGAATACGGCTTCTCGAAAAAATGCGCCAGAATAAGCATCCTGCTTTTGTCGCGCGACACTTTTTTGTAAATCTGACAGCCCTTCGGATCACGGAAATATTTTACGTCGCACCGCGTTTCCGTTATATCACCGTCCCGTATCACGTCTTTGACCGCTTCGTAAAACGCAATGCCTTCCCGCACCTTCGCCTTTTGCGCCGCATCGATTTTGTGCACGTCCCCCGAAACGCAGATGCGCCCGAACATCGCCGCCGTCATCGACCACACGATACGGTCTATCGTGTCCTCCTTGCGGATCACCGCCCAGATCTGATTCTGACGCGCGGGCACTACCCGCGAAACGTTTGCCGCAACCAACGGGATCTCTTTGCATTCGTGCGCATCCGAAAAACTGCACATCGACACCTCACGCATGCGCCGCGGTTCGATCCTGCTTCCGCCCGACGCGCAGTTCTCGATCACGATCCCCGGCACGCTCTCTTTCAGTTCGGACAAAAACGCTATGCTCTCCGCCGCAACTTCCCGACCGCCTTCGCCCACGCTCTCCGCGCCGTCGCAACCGATCCCGTAATTTTCATTGTAATCGATCTTAATATAGGAAAACCCATTGTCCCGCAGAAAATCGCATACCTTGCTTTGCAGGTACTCTTTCACCGCACGGTCGCGCAGATCGAAAAACCGTCGGTTTTTGACGGTCAGAACCGCGCCGTCCCTCTTCAAAAACCACTCTTTTTTCCGATACGCCGCGCTGTCCTTGCCCGCCACTTCCAACTCGAACCAGATCCCCGCCTTCAATCCGCGGCCGCGGATCGCGCGCACCGTTTCCGCAATCCCCGCGGGAAACAGCCCGACATTCTCATTCCAATCCCCCGGCGCATTGCCCCAGCCGCGGTTGTCCGGCTTGTACCAGCCCGCATCGATCACAAAATACCCGAATCCCATGCCGTCCAGACTGTCAAGGATCTCGCGGATATTCTTGTCGCTCGGCTCGCCCCACGTCGTGCAATACTCGTTGAACAGAACGGGCATCTCTTCTTCACACGCGGGCACGCGCAGCCGCGCGTCCTGAAAATGTACAAAATCATTGCATACGTCATTCACATTTCCGTACCGCACGCGGATATATGCGTCCTGCGTACGGAAACTTTCACCCTGCCGTATCTTTTTGTACCAGTGCCCGAAATTGCGGTCCGCAAGCCCGCCCGAAAGCGCACACGTTTCCCCGAGCCGGTACAGCTCCATCTGCCAGCTGTACGACGCTTCCATCATCACCGCCAGAATAAACCCGCTCGTCTCCTCCGCGATCGCCGCAAAAGGATACCAGCTTCGGTTCGGCATGCTCCCCGTCTGCCCGAACCGCTCGCACCTGACCCCGTGCCGCGCCCAGCTCATGTCCATGCCCAGCTCCCAAAACTCGTCCTCTTTCAGGCGGCATTCACGGCTCCATGCGCTCGTCATGCGCACAAGCTTCAGCCCCACGTCGCGCATGTCCTGCCGCGTTATGTTCCCGATCCCGCTCACCGAAAAACTTTGCAGGCTCTCCAACACCTGCGCCTTTTTCGTGCGGTTAAAATATTCCGTATGCACGGCAAACACGCCCGTGGCGGCATCGTACCGCAGCGTATGTTCGTATTCGTTCCCCTTCCCGTCCGAAAGATAAGTGACCACGCCCGCACCGTCCGAAACCTGCTCCCGTATCTTTAAAAGCACGCTCGTTCGGTTTCGCATCGAAAGGCCCTGCGAATAATCGACCATATCGTTGTCGCCTCGCAAAGATACCTGCACCATGCTGTCCGGCCGCAGGGCATCTATGTCCGCGATCGTGACGTCCGCGGGATACAGGCTGAGCCCGACACCGTATTCCGTAACAGTATAATATACCGCCGTATCGTTGAAAATGTATTTTTTATAGAGCAAAACCAAATCTCCTATGCTTCCGCTTTGACCTTTCACGGATTTTTCCGAGACGGCACCGAACGCATGCCTTTTTTCTCATCCGTTTTAAAAGGGGCGGCATTGCACAGCAATGCCGCCCCTACCCGCCGTTAAACGCTTATTTTCTTCTGTTCTGCCAGACAACGTCCGACCACTGCAGATCTTTCTTGAATTGATCGATCTTCGTGTTTTCGTCGATGGCGACCGATTCGATGCCCCACATGTCCGCCATATCCACCATATCCTGCACGGAGAGCTCGGAAGATACGACCGTATGATGCGCGCCGCCCGCGTAAATCCATGCCGCCACGCCCGTCTTGAAATCGGGCTTGATCTTCCACATCAGCCCGCCGACAGGAAGGTTCGGCATATGGTGCGGCCACTTCACCAATTCGATCTTTTGAATGATCAGGCGCATGCGATCC
>CALVMA010000075.1 GCA_944341655.1 uncultured Clostridia bacterium
AAACCATAAGCCGAGCAGGTTATCCTGTTCGGCTTTTTCCATGTGCTGATTTATCTATACTCCCCCGCAATAATTTTTCGTTTTCCATTGACTTCTGTTAAATGTAAGCTTTCATAATTTTTAAGATACCTCGCCCGGTGCTCCTCCGCCGCTGCCGAACCCTGGCAGTAAAATTTCGGAGGTATCCACTTATGAGAATCATTTACGAACATTCCAACGGTAAGTACAACAGTGATTACGAACTCTTTGCAGAACCTATCTCGGACGAGAACGTACAACTTATGGGCGAGATGATCGCACTGCGCGCATTGCGAACAGTATTCGCCTATGACAACTATAAAGTAGCGGAGAAGCTGTTCAATGGTCTTATCCGAGACTTCCATCATATGAATGAACCCGGCTATATAGTATCGGATGGTTATGACTGCGTGCAAGCTGCTATATGCTTCCTGTTACAGTTCAAAGGCAGGTATGTATCCGAAATCTACGGCAATACGAAATACCGCAAGAACGTGACAATCAAGAACGCCTGCTACGGCGTGGTAGATTTGTATATCCTGAACTTCCGCAGGAAAGCGGCAAACAGCAAAGACGTGGATGTTTACGATAATAAGAAGGCACCGTCCGTAAACATCGACCACTTCAAAGAAACGGACTATACGAAAGCAGATGAAATAGTCGATGCTATGCACTTAACGCAGAAAGAAAAGGACGTGTTGAACTGCTATTTAGGCGGCATGAAACTGAGTGAAGTAGCACTGTTCCTTGCGGCAAGCAAGACGGCGATCAAATCGAGGCGTGTCTGCATCCGCGATAAATACGCAAGGAGCCCTTGCGGACCCCCTCGTTTTTTAATCTTTTGTATTCTTTAAAACGTCGCGATAGATTTCCAGATCTTTATCCAGAAAGACGTCAAAAATCACGCGGACATCATAACCTGTTTCCAGCAGCCAATTTTTAACGGCTCCCACGGCTACGGCTGCCGCCTCATCGCCGGGAAACCCGAAGATGCCTGTCGAGATACAGCAAAACGCAACGCTTTTCAGCTTCATTTCCCTGACAAGGTTCAAGCACGACAAATAGCAATTCCGCAGGACGCGTTCGTCGTCTTCGCTCACGCGGAGGCCAACCATCGGGCCAACGGTGTGAATAATATATTTCGACGGCAAATTATAAGCAAGCGTGATTTTTGCACACCCCGCAGGCTCAGCCTCGCCTTGCGCACCCATGATCCTCGAACAATCCAAACGCACTTGCACTCCGGCCCGCGAATGAATCACGTTATCGATGCATTTATGGTGCGGAATAAAACATCCGAGCAAAGAATTGTTGGCGGCATTTACTACCGCGTCTGCGTTTAAACGCGTAATATCTCCCTGCCACAACGCGATCTTGCCATGAAAATCCAGGGAATCGATATCCACAATGCCGCGCTCTTCCGTTTCGGAGCCGAAAAGTTTGTCCTGCAATTCCAAAAAGCGATCCGAAACCGGGTTAGGCAACCTTTCGTTTAAATATCCCCATATCAAATCTCTCTTGACTTTATACGGATAACTGAACGCCGCGATCTCGTTTCTCTCTTCCAAAAGCGTTCCCAGCATTTCGTCACAGATCCTGCTCTTGCTTTCCTCATCGAGGATCTCGCGCTTTTGAGGCTTATATGTGAGGTCGATGCTGTTTTTATAATCATTGAGCAACAACATAAGCACTCTCCCTGCCCGCTATTTTGCGGCGTTGAAATTGATCAGGCATCCTTTCAAAATAATATTCTTTTCATCCTGCGTGAGCTGCCCGACACTGAGGACGATATCTTTGACCGTCTTTCCGCTTAAATGTTTCGCAGGTATTTCCTTTGCACCTTCCGCGATGTACTTATCGATATTTTCGATGTAAATATAATCTCCGACCTTAAAATGAAGTTTTTCGATCGTAAACGGCAACATGCCCCAGTTGATCAGATTGCTGCGATAACGCTTCGTCGCATATTCCTTCGCTATATTGGCTATGCCGCCCAAAACGCGCTGGCAGGACGCGGCCTGCTCCCGCGCCGAACCGTCCCCGGGTTTTACCGCCACGACGACGCTTCCGTAGATCGTATCGTTCCTGATTTCGAGAGCTTCCACATCTTTGAGCACTTTATCGGGAAGTTTGCCCGTCTCGCGGCGAACTTCCTCGTCCGCCTTGACGGCTTTCGCTCTGCCGACATAAGCGGGATCTTTTCTTGAAAGGGCAAACTCGGCAAGTTTCAGAGGATTCGAACGATAAGACGAGGTTTCTCCCGAAGGGATCAATTCGTCCGTCGTGGTAACAGGATCGTTGATCACACTCACCGCCTTCATGAGCAAATCCTTTCCGAGAGGTATCATTGTCGGCCAATCTGCAATATTCGGCCCATAAACGAGGTTCTCCTCCCGATGCGCTTTCCCTGCTCCGCGATACACCCTGTTTTTATAAATTTCTGCGTCAAAGAAGTATTTTTTGACCTTCTTGGTATACGAAACCTCCGTGGCAGGCGTAAGGCGCCCTCCGTTCGCCGCCGTTGCGGCAATCGAACGGGCATCCATCAACGCAACCGCCGCCAATTGGCCTGCCGCAGGTTTGCTGCCCTCCCTGCTCTCAAAATTCCGCGTCGTATGACGAATAGAAAGGCCGTTATTCGCAGGAACGTCGCCCGCCCCGAAGCAGGGCCCGCAGAATGCCGTCTTGATGATCGCGCCTGCATCCATCAGACCGCCGATGTATCCGTTATCGACCAATGCCTTATAGACCGGCTGACTGGACGGATACACGCTGAGCGAAAAGGCATCGACACCCGTCGACTTCCCCTTCAAAATTTCATATGCCTCTGCAATATTTTCATACATGCCGCCCGCACAGCCTGCTATGATGCCTTGATTGACATACACCCCGCCGTCACGGATCTTATCGGTAAGCGTAAAGTTATCGTCTCCGCGAAGCTTTCTCCCTGCCGCTTCGACCTCTTCGAGGATCTCACGGGGACGCTCCAAAAATTCGCGGATCGTAAACGCATTGCTCGGATGGAAGGGCAACGCAATCATCGGTTCGATCGTGGACAGATTGATCACGATACCGCTGTCATAGTATGCGGGATCCTGCGGCTTCATTTCTTTATAATCCGCTTCTCTGCCGTGTATCTTATAATATTCCTGCGTCTTCTCGTCCGTTTCCCAAATGGAAGACAGGCAAGCCGTTTCCGTCGTCATCACGTCGATGCCGTTGCGATAATCCATGGAAAGATTTTTGATCCCCGGCCCGATAAATTCCAAAACCTTATTCTTGACAAATCCGTTCTTAAACACAGCTCCGCACAATGCGATCGCAACGTCCTGCGGGCCGACACCCTTTTTCAGATTTCCGCGCAGGTAAACCGCCACCGTTTCAGGACGGCGGATATCGTACGTCTTGTTCAAAATTTGTTTGACAAGCTCCGGGCCGCCTTCCCCGACCGCCATCGTCCCCAATGCACCGTAACGGGTATGCGAATCGCTGCCCAATATCATCCTGCCGACTTTGGCTTCCATCTCGCGCATGTATTGATGAATGACCGCGAGATGCGGGGGTACAAAATTCGCACCGTATTTTTTAGCCGCAGACAAACCGAAAACATGATCATCTTCGTTGATCGTTCCTCCGACCGCACACAACGAATTGTGGCAGTTCGTCAACGTATAAGAAAGCGGGAATTCCTGCAAACCGCTGGCTTTCGCCGTCTGTATGATCCCGACATAAGTTATGTCATGGGACGCGATCGCATCAAAGCGGATCTTTAAATTTTCTTCGTCGCCCGTGTTGTGCTTTTTCAGAATGCGATATGCCATCGTACCCTTTTGCGCCGCCGCTTTCTGCTCGCCCGTCATAAACGCCTGGCTTTCCTTTACAAGCACGCCGCCCATGTAATAACAACCGCTTCGTATCAGTTTAATCATATCTTTGCCCGCTGCTCCTTTCTTTCATTGAATTATACTATTGTTTCTATTATATAACGACAAGGACTTTTTGTCAAATATTCCGAAAAAAAAGCCCGTCTATTAGACAAAAAACCCGTTATTTTGCCCCGATCGTACAAAATTCTCCCCCTTTTCTTTCCTTATTTCAAAACGCGCCGAACGCGTCGTTTTCCGATTGCCGCCTACCGTTTACAATGCCCGGACGGTGCCGCAGTCTGTTACAGCCTGCCGTTCCCTGCGCCGTACCGTTCGACTTTCGCCAAAGCATCGGCAAAACTTCGCGGTTTGCCGCATAAAAACACCGCGCAGCAAACGCTGCGCGGTGTTTTTAATCATCCGATAAATGGTTATGATGTTTGACGCGCAAGCGGGCAAACGCACGCTGGAGCGCCATCCGATTCAGGCGATATTCCGCTGCGCTGCGGTTGCGACGCAGTTGCTCTTCCGCACGTTCTTTCGCTTCCTTCGCGCGGCGTTCGTTGATCTCCTCCGGCCATTCGACCGCCTGAGAAAAAACGATCGTTTCATCGGGACGGACTTCAATGAACCCTTCACTCATAAACGCTTCCCTCTTGCTCCCGTCCGCCGTAATAAAGATCGAACCGGGCTCCGTGGCGAAAACCATGGGCTGATGCCCTGCAAGAATGGTGCACGCACCGCCGAGCGCCGGAATGTCCAGGCTCTCGACTTTTCCGCGATAGAAAGTCTTTTCGGGTGTTATGATCTCGAGAAAAAAGGTATTCAATTTTAATTCCTCCTTTCTAAACCATTATGAATCCGAACGCATCGTCCTCGCTTTTGCCTTTGCCTCGTCGATATCGCCGACGTTAAAGAACGCATTTTCGGGCAGGTCATCCACTTCGCCCGACAAAATCGTCTTAAAGCTCTCGATCGTTGCCTGCAAAGGCACGTATCTGCCTTCCAATCCCGTATAAACTTTGGATACGGAAAACGGCTGCGACATAAATTTCTGGATCTTACGGGCACGGAATACCGCGTGTTTATCTTCGTCGGAAAGCTCATCCATACCCAGAATCGCTATGATATCCTGCAATTCCTTATACCGCTGCAGCGTTGCGATCACTTTGTTCGCGACATCGTAATGTTCTCTGCCCACGATCTGCGGATCGAGTATGCGCGAAGACGATTCGAGCGGATCGACCGCTGGATAGATACCCATTTCCACAACCTTGCGCGACAAAACGGTCGTCGCATCCAAGTGGGAAAAAATCGCCGCAGGCGCAGGATCCGTGATGTCGTCCGCAGGAACGTACACCGCCTGTATGGACGTGATCGATCCGCGGCGCGTACTTGCGATACGCTCCTGCAGCAATCCCATTTCCAGCGACAGCGTCGGCTGATATCCTACGGCCGAAGGCATTCTTCCCAGCAGAGCCGAAACTTCGCTTCCTGCCTGGATATACCTGTAAATGTTATCGATAAACAGCAAGACGTCCTGACGGTTGACATCGCGGAAATACTCCGCAAGCGTCAGTCCCGTAAACGCCGTGCGCATACGGCTTCCGGGCGGTTCGTTCATCTGACCGAAAACAAGCGCCGTATTGCCGAGCACCCCCGATTCGGTCATATCCGAAATCATGTCGTTCCCTTCGCGCGAACGCTCTCCGACGCCCGTAAAGATGGAATACCCGCCATGCTCCTTGGAAATGTTGTGCATCAATTCCATGATCAGAACGGTCTTCCCGACACCTGCCCCGCCGAAAAGCCCGATCTTGCCGCCTTTGCTGTACGGCGCGATCAGATCGATCACCTTGATACCCGTTTCAAATATCTCGGTGGACGGGCTCTGATCGTAAAATACGGGAGGCTTTCTGTGAATATTCCAATGTTCTTTCGATTCAATCGGACCTTTGTTGTCGATCGGTTCCCCAAGGACGTTCATGACGCGGCCTAAAACGCTTTCGCCGACCGGCACGCTGATTTGCGACCCCGTGTCAACGATTTCCATGCCGCGTGAAAGCCCGTCCGACGCCGACATGGAAATACACCGCACGATCCCTTTTTCGACGTGCGAAAGTACTTCCATGACCGTACCGGTATCCTTCACGACAAGCTTTTCATATACCGGCGGCATCTGCCCTTCAAAAGCAACGTCAATAACCGGTCCGATGATCTGACATATTTTACCTTGACTTTGCATTGTCATGTTTTACCTTCTGATGTAAATTGTTTTCGGAAAAAAACCTGCCCGACGACAAATCCAGCAACTCTGTCGTAATCGCGCTCTGACGCAGACGATTGTATTCAAGATTTAATACGTCCAGCATCTTTTCCGCATTCTTGTTGGCGTTTGACATCGCCATCATGCGTGCCGCATGCTCACTGGCCGCGGAGTGTATCAGCGTAGAATAAATCATTCCCACCAGATACTGCGGCACCAGAACATTGAGGACTTCCTTCGGGGAAGGATCGTAACAGATCTCTCCCGTGAATGTGGGTTTTACTTCTACGGCAATATCCTTCTCCTCGATCGGCAACAGCTTTACAAGTTCAGGTTCATGGACGGAAGCGGAACGCATGCGCGTAAACACCACATAAACTTCATCCATCAGGTTGCGGTCATACAATTCGAGAATATCGCGCATGATCCCGCGCGCATCGTGCAGCGTCGGATTCGTGACCGCATGCGTAAATTCCAAGTCGACCTGCTGTTCGCGGCTCTCGAAAAAGGCGCGCGCCATTTGCCCGATCGTCACGACGTAATGCACCGGCCTCTTTTGCATATGCTCCCAGGCCAGATTCAATACGTTGTTGTTAAAAGCACCCGCCAGGCCTTTGTCACCCGCGATCACGATATACGCCGTCCGGTTATCCGGCCGATGTACGGTATATCTGTTTAAAATATCGTTGCTGTGACGCAGAATATCTTTCAGCGTATAACGGACAGAATCGAAATACACAGAGCTGAAAGATTGTTTAACGATCGCTTTGCGCATTTTCGCCACGGAAATCAGCTCCATCGCTTTCGTGATCTGGTGCGTATCCCGTATGCTTTTAATACGGTGTCTGATCTCTGCTATGTCTGCCATATTACTTCGTATCCGAAGAGTTTTTGCCCTCTTCGCCCTCCAAAGCAGGCTGAGCACCGACAGAACAATTTATATATTCTTCGGCAACGGACAATATATCCGCACGCAAACTGTCCGAAATACTGCTGTCGGGATCGATTTTTTCCAGCAAAGACGCATGATTGGCATGAATGTAATCGAGCAGCCCTTCATTGTACGCCGTCATCTTTTTCTCCGGGATCTTATCGATCAGATCGCTCTGCGATACGGTCAGAAGAACGATCATTTCCCGCACGGAATAATTTAAATACTGCCGTTGCTTCAATGTGTCCGTCATCTTCGCACCGCGGCTGAGCGTCTTCTGCGTTTCCGCATCCAGATCCGAACCGAACTGCATAAATATAGCCAATTCCCGATACTGCGCAAGGTTGACACGCAACTGACCGGAGATCTGCCTGACCGCTTTGCGCTGCGCGCTTCCGCCCACACGCGACACGGAAAGCCCGACGTTCACGGCAGGACGTACGCCGCTGTTGAACAGTTCGCTTTCCAGATAGATCTGTCCGTCCGTGATGGAAATAACGTTCGTAGGTATATAGGCCGAAATGTCGCCCGCCAAAGTTTCTACGATCGGCAGCGCCGTGATCGAGCCGCCTCCCTTCTCCTCCGACAATTTCGCCGCACGCTCCAACAATCTCGAATGCAAATAAAAGACGTCGCCAGGATATGCCTCGCGCCCTGCCGGACGTTTCAGCAAAAGACTCATCGTCCTGTACGCGACGGCATGCTTGGATAGATCATCATATACGATCAGGACATCCTTCCCCTGATACATAAAGTATTCGGCAAGCGCACAGCCGCTGTACGGCGCAAGATATTGCAACGGCGCATCGTCGTCCGCCGTCGAACTGACGATACACGTATAAGGCAATGCCCCGTTGTTGCGCAAAGTCGTTATAATTTTTGCAAGCGAAGATGCTTTTTGTCCGATCGAGACGTAAATACATATGACGTCTTCGCCTTTCTGGTTCAAAATCGTATCCACGGCGATCGCCGTCTTGCCCGTCTGTCGGTCGCCGATGATCAACTCGCGCTGCCCTCTTCCGATCGGGATCATACTGTCGATCGCAAGAATACCCGTCTGCAAAGGCTCGTTGACTTTGCCTCGATCCATGATCGCCGGCGCGGGAAATTCTACCGGACGCGACTGCGTCGCACGAATTTCCGACAAACCGTCCAAAGGTTCGCCCAACGGATCGACAATCCTGCCCAGCATGCACTCGCCTACCGGCATGTGTACCGTTTCCCCCGTTGAATAAACAAGGTCACCGTAACACACTTTGTCCTCTCCCGAAAACAGAACGGCGCCTACGCTGTCCTGCTCCAAATTCAGCGCCAACGCTTTGTAACCGCCCTGCACTTCGAGCAATTCGTTGTATTTGACGCCGCTAAGCCCGGATACACGGATAATTCCGTCGCCCGAATAAATAATCCTGCCGCACGCGCGTTCGTCGGATGCCATGGACGCCGCACTTACTTTCTTTACAATCGATTTTCCTATTGCGTTTACATCAATCATACTCTACCTAAATTCAGTCCGCAATACCGCTGCGGATCTTTTCCAGGCGGCTTTTTACAGAACCGTCGTACACAATGTCGCCGATATATACAATGATGCCGCCGATAATACCCGAATCGATCTCATATACTGCATTTGCGCATCCGCGTTTCCTGACAAATGCCTCGATCTTTTCCATCGTTTCAGAATCAGGTTTGCGTGCCAATATCACTTTTGCCGTAATCTTATTTTGACTTGACATATTATTGATCCTTACTCCACTCGGCAAGACTGTCAGCGATCATTTTCTTATCGTCTTCGGGAGTAATGTCGCGCCGCAAGATCTTCTCGGCAACCGCCAAAGACACATCCGAAATCTGGCGCTCTATATCCGATTGCAAACTGCGCCTCTCTTCGTCGAGTTCCTGTTCCGTTCTCTCGACCAGGCTCTTCGCTTGCGCTCTCGCACCCGAAACAATATCATCCGCTTTCTGATTTGCCGATTTTACCGCGTTTTCATGAATCACGGCTGCTTCCTTCTTCGCTTCGGCCAACAACACCGAAGTACTGTCCTTCATTTGCTTGACTTCCGCATTCAGATCGGAATTCTCTTTTTCAATTTTCTTGATTTTTTCCTGGCGCTCTCTGATCATGCGCTTGACCGGCTTAAACAGCAAAATATACAATCCGACCGTCAAGATCACCAACGCAATCAGATGGCAGACAACACTCTCCCATTCCACCAGCTCGCCTATACTGGCCAGCAGCTGACTTCCGCCGTATTCTACAAACATTTCACACCTATGTCTTAATTATTTTTATAACTTTAAGCAACGAAAATCAATAAGATACTGACAAGCAGTCCGTAAATTGCCGTCGTTTCCGCAAATGCCAGGCCCAGCAAAAGCATCGTCCTGATCTTGCCTACCGCCTCCGGCTGACGCGCGGTCGCTTCTACCGCTTTACCCGTCGCAATACCCATACCGATACCGGCTCCAAGACCTGTCAATGCAGCGATACCTGCACCCAGCAAAGCTCCGTCCGTCGCAAGAAAATTTGCCAACATCGTAACCAAAAGTTCCATCCTCTTCTACCTCCTTTTTGGGGTTTATGTGTAATAATTTTAAACTGTTTGTTTTGCACCCGAATAAATCGCTGCGCCCTTTAAACCGCCGACGCTTTTTGCTTTTTTCGCTTTGGCTTTTTCGGCGGGCTCTCGATCGCTTCCTGTACAAAAGTCAAGGTCAGCGACGCGAAAACATATGACTGGATAAACGCATGAAACAAAGTAAACAGCGGCGTCAGCACCGCAGGCAAAATCAGCGGAAGACCGAAATACCAGATGCTTTCGATAAGAATGTATACCATGTCCATGATCACCATGCCGCTCAGAATGCTGCCGAACAAACGAAACGTCATCGACACAGGCACCGAAAGATCCGTCACGATATTGATCGGATTCACATAATGCAATAAGCGCCGCGCTTTGTTCTTTACAAAGCCCAGGGTATGAATAAATAGAAACGTACACAACGCAAGCGCAAAACACGCCCCGATGTCTGCGATCGCAGGACGGAACCCGAACATTTCGATCAGGACGCCGCAGCATATGTATGCCGCCGCACCCAACGTATACGGCCCCATCAGTTTACTGTAATTTTCCGTCATTTCATCCGCGCTTTTATCAAAGAACGATACCAGCCATTCCAAAAACATCTGCGCCGCGGACGGTGTCGTCTTCCAATGACGGATCACCGTCAAACGCAAAATAAGCGCGACGACCAACAACACGAAAACCACAATAAAACCTGCGATAACACTGTCGTTGATCCGAAATCCGCCGATCACTATGACATCCGACGGAAAAATTTTATCTTTTAATCCTGCAAACTTATCGGTTGCAAGAAGTTGCGAGGAAAAATCTCCCATTCGTTCACCTCAGTCCGAAACTTACAGTTATTCTACTACTTTTACCCGATTTTTTCAAGCAAATTGCTGTGAAAGAAAAATAATATATTTTTATAGCTGGATAACAAAATTTTAACCACTCTCTCCCCTCAATCAAAACTATCCGAGAAAAAATATTGCTTTCCCTTGCTTTTTGACCGCGGATATGCTACAATTTGCACGTACGGAGATAATTAGCATGAACACTTACCGTTTTAAACTTTCCAAAGCCGCCATCATCGGCTGCATCATCGGGATCCTGCTCGGTCTGACAGGAATCGTCTTTACCGTCCTGCGTATCCTTTCGCCGAACCTCGGCTTCTCTTCGCCGCAGCTGATCATTCAACACGTTGTCATACTCATCGTTTCTCTTCTCGCTCTGATACTCTTTCCGTCCATCTTGATCCGCTCCGTCTATAAAATCAACGACAAAGAACTCGTTCTTTGGTTCGGATTCATCAAATCCGTCTACTCGATCCAGGAAATGGAGTCAATACACCTGTTTACAAAA